>NZ_JBHXCW010000224.1:0-12318 GCF_042725365.1 Lentzea sp. NPDC060358
CGGCTCGGGTGCGGCGCCCTTCGGTCGTTCAGGCGTGGGGTGTCAGCGGTCGTCGCGAGCTGGGCGGGAAGTGCGTACACCTCGCTGGCCGTGCGTGTGTTGAGCCGAGCGCACACATCGTGCCGTGAGTCCCGAAGTCGGAACGAGCCTCATGCCGCGTCGTTCGAGACGTGCCGCCACACGGTGCCTTCTCAGCCGAGCGCGCGCATCCGTCCAACGGGTGCGCGCGGGCTCGTGTCAGCGGTCGTCGCGCGGAGGGCGGGGGCGGCGCTGGCCGGAAGGCCGTTCACCGCGGGCGCCGTCCGGACGCGGACGTCGCGCGGGCGCTCCCTCCGGCCGCGGCCGACGCGCCGGCGTGCCCTCGGAACGCTCCGGACGCTCGGAACGCTCCGGGCGGTCCGACGACGGGCGCGGGCGGCGCGGGCGGTCCTCGTCGGCGTCCTCGCGCGGCTTGCGGGCCGGCCGGGCGCGCTCCTTGATCTCCGCCTTGGCCTCGCGGACCTCGTCCTTGCTCGGGCGGTTCGGGTCCTTCTGCAGCACGATCCGCAGGATGCCCAGCGCCACGGTCACGGCGGTCGTCACGGCCATCACCGGGAAGCTGTCGATCAGCGGCTTGCCCAGGCCCAGCGCCATCGCCGACAGGCCGCCCTTGGCCACGCCGCCGGTCATCAGCACCAGCGCGGGGACGGTGGCCGCGAGGATCAGCGGCGGCTGCACCATCGGCGCGAAGAGGCTGCGGCGCTGCACCAGCAGGATGCCCGCCAGGGCACCGAGGAAGAACACCGCGTTGAACGTCCAGCCGACCGTCTTGCTGGAGTTGATGTCGATGAACGCGCCGATGAACGCCGGGACCAGGGCGCACAGGATCGCGGCCCACCAGGGGATGCCCTTGAACTCGCCGAAGATGGCCCGGTAGTTCCACGGAACCGCGTCGTAGTCTTCGACGTCGTCATCGAAGTCCGTAGAACGCTCGCGCAACTCACTCACGCCGCACACGGTAGCCGTTCGGCCAATCGGTGTTCGTGAGTCCGCGCCTTTCTCACCCAGAAGCAACCTCCGGGCACTCTCCGTGCGTTCTAAGCGGACTGTTCGTCAGCCCTTCGGACCAAGGGCAGGGGAGTGGGCGTCGCGGAGGCGTCCGTGAGCGGCTCGACGCTCGCCCGGAAGCCCTCCAGCGCGTCGAGCTCGCGGCGGCGCGCGGACAGGAAGCGCTGCAGGTGCGTCGTGGAGAGGTTGACGGCCTCGATGGCGGAGTCGGCGGCGCGGTTGGCCCGGCCCGCCTGCAGCCGCACCTGTTCCACGTCGTCGGCCAGCGCCCGTTCGGTGACCGCGAACATCGCCGACGACGCGATCACCGCGAAGCCGGTCGGGCCGCACAGGAAGACGCGGCGGTCGAGCAGCCAGCGCAGCAGTTCGGGGTCGGTGTCCAAGGCGGCCACGACGGCGCCGTCGTTGGGAACGAACATGATCGTGCCGTAAATGGCGTCGGCCCAGCGCTGGTAGCCCTTGCCCGCCAGTTCGGCGGCACGCGAACGGATGTTGCGCACGTGCACGCGCAGCGCGTCCCGGCGTTCCTGCGGGTCGTCGGTCTCGACCGCTTCGGCCCAGGTGGCCATGGACATCTTCGAGTCGACCGGCACCTGCCGGCCGCCGCCGACGTTGAGCACCATGTCCGGCCGCACCGCGCCGCCGCCCGCGACGTCGGTCTGCAGCGTGTAGTGCAGGTTCTCGCGCAGGCCGAGGGCGCGCGCCGTCTCGACGAGCACCTGCTCGCCCAGTTCGCCCCGTCCCGAAACGCTGGAGAACGCCACTTCGTAGCGCTGCAGAGCCACCTGCTGCGCGTCGTAGCGCGCGCGTTCGGCTCCGATGGCGGCGAGCGCCTCGTCGGTGCGGCGGACGCCGTCCTGGTAGAGACGCCAGACGAACAGCAAAGCCCCGGCGCTGACGAGCGCCAGGACGATGGAGGCGGTGATGATCACTGCGGTCACGGCACCGATGATGCTCCCCCACGGATGTTGAACTCGATCGGGTGACACGCCGGGAACCCTCCCGGAGTTTTGTCGGACCCCGTCTCTACGGTTGGTGCCATGCGGATCCTGCACACCTCCGACTGGCACGTGGGGCGGACGTTCCACGGCCGGGACCTGCTCGTGGAGCAGGAGTCGGTGCTGAGCGGCCTCGCCGACCTCGTGGCGACCGAGGGGGTCGACGTCGTGGTCGTCTCCGGCGACCTCTACGACCGGGCGGTGCCGTCGGCGGACGCGGTGGCGTTGTGCGCGCGGGTGCTGATGAGGATCCGGGCGGCCGGCGCGACGATCGTGATCACGCCCGGCAACCACGACTCGGCGGCGCGCATCGGGGTGTTCGGCGAGTTCGCGGCGGCGGGCGGGCTGCACCTGTGCACGCGGATCTCGTTGCTGGACAAGCCGGTCGAGCTGGCGGACGAGCACGGGCCGGTCGCGGTCTACGGGATCCCGTTCCTGGAGCCGGAACCGGCGCGGCACGCGCTCGGCGTGGCGGACAAGGGCCACGCGCCCGTGCTGACGGAGGCGATGCGGCGGATTCGCGCCGACCTGGCATCGCGCGAGGCGCGGTCGGTGGTGCTGGCGCACGCGTTCGTCACGGGCGGGGCGCCGTCGGAGTCCGAGCGCACCATCGCGGTGGGCGGCGTGCAGGACGTGTCGATGCACGTGTTCTCCGGCATCGACTACGTGGCGCTGGGGCACCTGCACGGGCCGCAGACGCTCGCGGACAACCTGCGGTACTCGGGCAGCCCGCTGGCGTACTCGTTCTCCGAGGCGCGGCACCGCAAGTCGGTGTGGCTGGTCGAGCTCGACCAGGGCGGGCTCGTCGGCGTCGAACGGCGTGATCTGCCGGTGCCCCGCCACCTCGCGACGGTGACGGGTACGTTGGCCGGCGTGCTGGAGGACCCGGCGCACACGCCGCTGGAAGACCACTTCCTGTCCGTGGTGCTCACGGACCAGGTGCGGCCGATGGACGCGTTGCGGCAGCTGCAGAAGCGGTTCGAGCACGCGGTGCACGTGGAGTGGCGGCCGGAGCAGGGCCCGCGGCACGACATGACCTACGCGGACCGGGTGCGCGGGCGCACCGACGAGGAAGTGGCCTGCTGCTTCGTGTCGGACGCGCGCGGTTCCGAACCGTCCGCGGCGGAGCAGGCGTTGCTGCGCGAGGCGTTCGCATCGGTGGCGAGGGAGCAGGAGCAATGAGACTGCACCGCCTGGAGCTGACGGCGTTCGGGCCGTACCCGAAACCGGAGTCCGTCGACTTCGACGAGCTGGGCGCGGACGGGTTGTTCCTGCTGCACGGCGACACGGGCGCGGGCAAGACGACGCTGCTCGACGCGGTGGCGTTCGCGCTCTTCGGCCGGGTTCCCGGCGCGCGCGGCGACGTGAAGAAGCTGCGCTGCGAGTACGCCGACCCCGAGGTGCCGACGGAGGTGTCGCTGGAGCTGACCGTGCAGTCGCGGCGGTTCCGGATCGTGCGCTCGCCGGAGTTCGACCGGCCGAAGAAGCGCGGCGGCGGGTTCACCACGCAGCCCGCGAAGTGCTCGCTGACGTGGCTCGAGGGCTGGGACGGCGAGGGCATCACGCGCATCGACGACGTGGCGCGCGCCGTCGAGGACATGCTGGGCATGTCGTACGAGCAGTTCTTCCAGGTCGTGCTGCTGCCGCAGGGGGAGTTCGCGAAGTTCCTGCGGTCGGACACGGCCGAGCGCGAGGTGCTGCTGGAGAAGCTCTTCGGCACCGAGCGGTTCCTCGACGTGGAGAAGTGGTTCCGCGACAGGCGGGTCATCGCCGGGCGCGTGCTGGAGGAACGGCGGCAGGGCGCGGCCAAGCTGGTGCACCGCGTCGCCGAGGCCGCCTCCGAGGAGCCGTCCGACGAGCCGGGCTGGCTGGAATCGGTGCTGGAGCGGCTGTCCGCGGCCGTCGCCGAGGCCGAGGCGCTGTCGGAGGAGACCGCGGGCGTGGCCGACGGCGCGGACGCGTTGCTGGCGCAGGCGCGCGTGCAGGCCGACCAGCTGCGCCGCGTGCGGGAGGCGCGCGAGCTGCTGGACCGGGTCGAGGCGGCCGACTCGGCGTCGTGGTTCGCCGAGCGCGACGCGGCCCGCCGGGCCATCCCGGTCGTGCCGGCCCACGGTGAGATCGCGAAGCTCCAGCAGTCCTACGAGTTCGCGTTGCGCGACGAGACCCGTGCCGCGGAAGTGCTGGCGCGCCTGGGGTACGAGGGCACGGAGCTGCGGGAGGACGCCGAGCGCCACCGCGAGGAGGCCGGCGGGCTCGGCGAGCTGGCGGCGGAGGCCGAACGGCAGCAGGCCGACGTGCGCAAGCTGTCGGTGCTGAAGAACTCCTCCCACCAGGTCGAACGCCGGTTGCTGGCGCTGAACGCCGAGCTGGAGGTGCTCCCGGAGCGCCTCGCCCGGTGCCGCGCCCAGCTCGACGCCGCCGTGGAGGCCTCCGGGCGGCTGGAGTCGCTGAAGGTCCGCGCCGACGCGGCCGAGGCGCTGCCGGGCGCCACGCGGGCGCTGGAGCGCACGAAGAACGAGCTGCACCAGGCGATCGACGTGCACCAGAAGGCCAAGGACGTGCTGCAGCAGGTGCGGCACCAGCGCCTGGAGAACATGGCGATCGAGCTGGCGGCGGCGCTGAAGAGCGGCAAGCCCTGCGCGGTCTGCGGTTCCCCGAGCCACCCCGCCCCGGCCCAGCCGATGCTGGGCGGGGTCGACGCGAGCGACGAGGAGGAGGCGGCCCGCGACGAGCAGGCGGCGCTCGAGCGCCGCACCGAGGCCGAGCGGGCCGCGCACGCCGCCGAGCTGCGCATCCAGGCCTGCTGGGAGGCGCTGGGCTCGGCGGAGCCCGCCGTCGCGCTCGCCGAGCACCGCACGGCGCTGGACCTCGCGCGCACCCGGTCGCAGCGCCAGACCGAGTTCGTCGGGCTCGAGGCCAAGACCCGCGACCTGGGCGCCGAGAAGGGCAAGGTCGAGCAGGACCTGGTCGGCCTGCGCACCGAGCACACGTCGCTGGTCGCGGTCGTGGAGGAACGCGCCGCGCGCCTGGACAAGGCCCGCGGCGAGCACGAGGACGTCCTGACCCGCCGCGATCACCTGCTCAAGCTCGCGAAGGCCCTGGTCGACCTGGCCGACCGCCGCACCGCCCGCGACAGCGCGTTGGCCCGCGTGCGGGAGCAGCAGGCCTCGGTCGCCGCGCTGGCCACCGAGGCGGGCTTCCCCGACGTGGCCGCGGCCCTGGCCGCGCACCGCCCGGCGATCAAGCTGGAGGCGCTCGACGACCGCATCGCCCAGTGGGAACGCGCCCGCGCCTCGGCCCTCGCGACGCTGGAGGAGTTGGCCGAGGTCGACCCGGAGGCGGAGGTCGACCTGAACGAGGTCACGGCCCAGGCCTCCGCCGCCCGCACGGCCGCGTCCGCCGCCCAGACGCGCCTGGCCCGCGCCCAGGCGGCCCTGGAGCGCGTCAGCGAGCTGGCGGCCCGGCTGCGCGCCGAGCGCAGGTCGCTGGAGCCGCTCGAAGCCACCTACGCCGAGCTGGACGCGCTGACCGACGTGATCAACGGCCGCGGCCAGAACTCGAAGAAGATGACGCTGCGCTCGTACGTCCTGGCGGCCCGCCTGGAGGAGGTCGCCGTCGCCGCCTCGGCCCGCCTGCACCGCATGAGCCAGGGCCGCTACAGCTTCGTGCACTCGGACACGGCCGGCGCCCGCGGCACCCGCGGCGGCCTGAGCCTCGACGTGCTGGACGACTACTCGGGCCGCTCCCGCCCGGCCAAGACGCTGTCGGGCGGCGAGTCGTTCCTGGCGTCGCTGTCGCTGGCCCTGGGCCTCGCGGACGTGGTGGCCAACGAGACGGGCGGCGCGCTGCTCGACACCCTGTTCGTCGACGAGGGCTTCGGCACCCTCGACTCGGACACGCTGGACATCGTGATGAACACGCTCGACGAGCTGCGGGCGGGCGGCCGCGTGGTCGGGCTGGTGTCGCACGTGGAGGAGCTGCGGCAACGCATCCCGACCCGGTTGCGGGTGCGCAAGGCGCGCACCGGCTCGACGCTGGAGGTGTCGCTGGGCTGACCTCAGACGAGCCCTGGGCAGGTCGCGTCGAGCTGCAGCCGCTTCCGCGCGCCACCGTTCGCGCCTGCGAGGTCCCGGGGCAGGGCTCCGGTCCCGCCATTCCCGACCTGCGGCACGAGGCGACGGGACCAGAGCGGAGATCGTCCCGGTCGGTCAGCGTTCGTGGGCGAGCAGCCAGCGCTTCACGTCGAGGCCCCAGCGGAAGCCGCCCAGGTTGCCGCCGATCCGGATCACCCGGTGGCACGGCACGAACAGCGCCACCGAGTTGCGCGCGCAGGCCGAGGCGGCGGCGCGGATGGCGGCGGGACGGCCGGAGAGCTCCGCGTACTCGCTGTAGGTGACGGGCTCGCCGGCCCGGACCGTGCGCAGGACGTCCCACGCGTGCTGCAGGAACGGGCCGGACCTCTGGCAGACCTCGACGGTGTCGATCGAGGTCAGGTCGCCCTCGTGGTAGGCGACGACGGCCTTGGTGACGTCGCCCAGGTCCTGCCTGGGCGTGAGCTCCGAGGGCATCAGGGACGCGTGGATCTGGGGCGTGAGCAGGG
Organism: Lentzea sp. NPDC060358; assembly: GCF_042725365.1. Classification (NCBI taxonomy): domain Bacteria; kingdom Bacillati; phylum Actinomycetota; class Actinomycetes; order Pseudonocardiales; family Pseudonocardiaceae; genus Lentzea; species Lentzea sp. NPDC060358. The sequence goes on from NZ_JBHXCW010000224.1 coordinate 6,646, forward strand.
CGATGTCGCCGGTCCAGCCGCTCGCCAGCACCGCTCCGTCCTGCGCGACGATCGCGGTGAACGGCCCCGCGGGGGTCTCCACGGTGGACGTGTGCGCGACGCTCATGATGTTGCTGCCTTCCTCGTCAGGTGTGCTCCCGCGTAGGAGCGCCACGGCCGCCAGTCGGAGCCGCGGGAAGTCATGTCCTGCATCGACCGGGGGAGCACCAGCACGTCCGGTGCGCCCAGCACCCGCATGGCCACCTCGTCGGCCACCGGAGTGCCGGCCAGGCCTGCGAGCTCCTCGGTCAGGTCCTCGATCGAGCGGCCCACGTCGACGACGAGTCTGCCGCTCGCGAGCGCCTCGGTGACGGGGTGGTCCCCGGCCGAGTAGAGGTGGGTCAGGCCGCCGTCCGGGACCCGCATCGGCACGCCCTCGAACGGCGCCACCAGCCGCAGCAGCGTCTCGGCGCCGTCGACGCTGCCCGCGACCCTGATCCCGGGCACCGCGCGGACCAGCGGGCCGATCACCGGGTCGGCGCCGAGGAACGTGTCCACGGCCACCGGGTCGGCGTCGAGGTCCAGCAGCCGCCGCACGCGGGCGACCGCCGCGCCCAGGTCGCGCACGTCGGCGAGGCGCAGCGAGCACAGGACGTGGCCCGCCGGGAACGTCAGCCGGACCGTCGCCTCGCCGTGCGGCAACGACATGGTGCGCGCGTAGGAGTCGTCGGTGACCTCCTCGACACCCGGCAGCGCGTGCGCCCGGAAGTGCGCGAGCAGGCCCGTCGCGTCGAACGGCGGCCGGTAGGGCAGCCGCAGCACGATCCGGCCAGGAGTGCCGACGGGTGCCTTGCCGCGGCCGCGCATCTCCGACGGCGTCGAGGCGAACACCATGCGGATGGTGTCGTTGAACTGCCGCACCGACGCGAACCCGGCGGCGAACGCGATGTCCGCGAACGACAGCTCGGTCGTCTCGATCAGCAACCGCGCCGCGTGCGCGCGGTGGGCGCGGGCCAGCGCGAGCGGTCCGGCGCCCAGTTCCGCGGTCAGCACGCGGGTGAGGTGGCGTTCCGAGTAGCCGAGCTTGGCGGCGAGACCGGAGACGCCGTCGCGTTCGACCGCGCCGTCGCTGATCAGGCGCATCGCCCGGCCCGCGAGGTCCGCCCGCAGGTTCCACTCGGGCGAGCCGGGCGTGGCGTCCGGCAGGCACCGGCGGCAGGCGCGGAACCCGGCGGACTGCGCGGCGGCCGCCGTCAGGAAGAACCGGCTGTTGCGGCGCTTCGGGGTCACCGCGGGGCACGACGGCCGGCAGTAGATGCCGGTCGTGCGCACCGCGTGGACGAAGCACCCGTCGAAGCGGGCGTCCCGTGCGGAGCACACCCGGTACGCGTGTTCTTCGTCGATGACCATGCAGACGATCCTGCCAGCGGCAACGGGTGATGGCTCGCGGGAATCGGACACGACCGTGGCCTGCCGTAGACTCGTCGCTCGTGAGTTTGACCCTCGGTATCGTCGGCCTGCCCAACGTCGGCAAGTCCACCCTGTTCAATGCGCTGACGCGCAACGACGTGCTCGCCGCGAACTACCCGTTCGCGACCATCGAGCCGAACGTGGGCGTCGTGCCGCTGCCGGACGCGCGCCTCACCAAGCTGGCGGAGATCTTCGGCTCCGAGCGCGAGGTGCCCGCCGTCGTGTCGTTCGTCGACATCGCGGGCATCGTGAAGGGCGCGTCGGAGGGCGAGGGCCTCGGCAACAAGTTCCTCGCGAACATCCGCGAGGCGAACGCGATCTGCCAGGTCATCCGCGTCTTCGACGACCCGGACGTCGTGCACGTCGACGGCCGCGTCGACCCGTCGAGCGACATCGAGACGATCAACACCGAGCTGATCCTCGCCGACCTGCAGACCCTCGAGAAGGCCATCCCGCGCATCGAGAAGGAGGCGCGGATGCAGAAGGACCGCCGCGCCGTCCTCGAGAACGCGAAGAAGGCCAAGGACCTCCTCGACTCGGGCCGCACGCTGTTCTCCGCCCAGTCCGAAGTGGACGGCGAGCTGCTGCGCGAGCTGTCGCTGCTCACCACCAAGCCGTTCCTCTACGTCTTCAACGCCGACGAGGGCGTCCTGACCGACGAGGCCCGCGTGAAGGAGCTGCGCGAGCTGGTCGCCCCGGCCGACGCGGTGTTCCTCGACGCCAAGGTCGAGTCGGAGCTGCTCGAGCTCGACGAGGCCGAGGCCCTGGAGCTGCTGGAGTCGATCGGACAGTCCGAGCCGGGCCTGCACGCCCTGGCCCGCGCCGGCTTCCACACCCTCGGCCTGCAGACCTACCTGACCGCGGGCCCGAAGGAGGCGCGCGCCTGGACGATCCCGCAGGGCGCCACCGCCCCGCAGGCCGCCGGCGTGATCCACACGGACTTCGAGAAGGGCTTCATCAAGGCCGAGGTCGTGTCGTTCGACGACCTGGTGGCCTCGGGCTCGAAGGCCGACGCGAAGGCGGCGGGCAAGGTCCGCATGGAGGGCAAGGACTACGTGATGTCGGACGGCGACGTGGTGGAGTTCCGCTTCAACGTCTGACCCCACCGACCTGCGAAAGCCCCTCCGCCCGGAGGGGTTTTCGTCGTTTTCGCCGCCTTTACACTCCTGGCCGTGAGTGCTGAGTACCGCGTGCTGGGGCCGTTGGAAGTGCTGCTCGACGGCAGGCCCGTTCCCGTCCCGGCCGGCCGCGGTCGCGTTCTGCTCGCCGTGTTGCTGTTGCGCGCCAACGAGATCGTGCCTGTCAGCGACCTGGTCGACCGGGTCTGGGACGGTGCGCCTCCGGCCGCGGACCGTGCGCACAAGACGTTGCAAACGGTGGTGCTGAGGCTGCGGCAGGCGCTGGGGGCGGCCAACTGCGTGCGCACCTCGTCGCGCGGCTACTCGGCTGTCGTCGAGCCCGGACAACTCGATCTGACCCGTTTCCGCGCGCTGACCGCACAGGGCGACCACCACGCCGCGCTGGAGCTCTGGCGCGGCCCGGCGCTGGGCAACGTCACGTCGGAGTCGCTGCACCGCGAGGACGTGCCGCGGCTGGCCGGGGAACGGCTCGCCGCGCTGGAGGAGCGCATCGACGCCGACCTGTCCCGATCCACCGACGTGCTGGTGCCCGAACTGCGGTCGCTGGTGGCGACGCACCCGTTGCACGAGACGTTCTGGGCGCAGTTGATGCTCGCCCTGCACGGCTCCGGCCAGCGGGCGGAGGCCCTGAGCGTCTACCAGGACGTCCGCAGGCACCTGCGCAACCAGCTGGGCAGCGCGCCCGGCCGGCGGCTGCGCGACGCGCACGAGCAGGTGCTGCGCGGCGGGGAACCTCCCGTCACCCGTGTCGTGCCCCGGCAGCTTCCGCCCGCCCACCCGCACTTCGTCGGTCGTGAGGAGGAACTGGGGCGCATCGGCGAGACGCTCAGGACCCGGCCGGGCGCGCCCGTGCTGATCTCCGCGATCAACGGCATCGGCGGCGTCGGCAAGACCGTGCTCGCGCTGCAGTGGGCTCACCAGGAGGCGGCCCGGTTCCCGGACGGCCAGCTCTACGTCGACCTGCGCGGGTTCGACAGGAGAGCCGAGCCGCTCGACCCGTTCGTGGCGGCCCGTGAGTTCCTGCTCGCGCTCGGCGTTCCCGCGACCGGGGTTCCCCGCTCCGACGACGAGGTGGTGGCCGCGTACCGGCTGGAGCTGGCCCGGCGCCGGGTGCTGCTCGTCCTCGACAACGCCAGGGACGCCGACCAGGTCCGTCCGCTCCTGCCGGACGGTGCCGGGAACCAGGTGCTCGTCACCAGTCGCCATCGGCTCGACGGACTGGTCCGCGAGGGCGCCCGTCCGCTGGCCCTGGACGTGCTGGACGACGAGGCCGCCGTCGTCCTGCTGACCGAACGCATCGGACGAGCACGGATGGACGCGGAGCCGGATGCCGTCTCGCGTCTGGTCGAGCGCTGTGCCGGGTTGCCGTTGGCACTGGGCATCGTCGCCGCTCGTGCGGCCTGCGGGGACTCGCTCGGGACGCTTGCCGACGAACTGGGGCGGGAACGGCTCGATGCCCTGGACATCGACGACCCCATGACAGGCATCCGAGGGGTCTTCTCGTGGTCGTTGCGCTCGGTCAGCGAAACGGCGGTTCGGGTGCTCGTCCTGCTTGGCCTGCACCCCGGCCCCGACTTCTCGGTCGCGGCGGCCGCCAGCCTCGCCGGTCTGCCCGCGGACGAGGTCGCCCTGGTGCTGGACGAGCTCGTCGGGTGCAGCCTCGTCGGTGCGGCGGCCACGGGCCGGTTCGTGCTCCACGACCTGCTCCGCGACTACCTCCGGGAATGCGTCGCGGAGCTGCCGGAACAGCAGCGCTCCGCGGCGCGGAAGCGGATGCTCGACCACTACGTCCACACGACCTGGGCCGCCTGTGTCCACCAGGAAGGCGGGGTGCGGTGGCCGGATCTGCCCCCACCCGCGACGTCGGCGGTGGTCCAGGCGATCGCGGACATCGAGGCCAGCCACGGGTGGTACGAACCCGAGCACCGGGTGCTGCTGGCCGTCCTCACCGAGTTGGAGGACGCCGGTGCGGACGACGTCCTGTGGACCTTCTCCTACTCGTTGCACCACTACCTCGTGCGCAGTGCGCAGCTCGCCGAGGACGAGAGGGTGCAGCTGCGGGGCCTGGCCGCGGCCCGGCGCCAAGGCAGCGTCTTCGGCCAGTCCCGTCTCAACCGCACCCTGGCAGGCGTCTACATCGGGAAGCAGGACTTCGTGAAAGCGAAGTTCCACCTCGGCGAAGGGCTGCGCTGCGACGAGGAGCTCGGCGACGAGAACGGGGTGTCGAACGTCTCCCGCGGGCTGGCCTACCTGTACGAGCTGCAGGGGAAGTACGAGGACGGACTGGCGGTGTTGCACCGCATCCACCCGACGGCCGTGAACCTGGAGACGAAGTCCGAGAAGGCCTACTACCTCGCGGCCTACGGCAGGGCTCATCACCTGGTGGGCGAGAACGACCGCGCGCTGGAGCTGTGCCTCGAGGCACGGAGCCGGTTCGTGGAGCTCAACCGCCCCGCCGGCGACGCGAACACGTGCATGAACCACGAGACGCTCGCGGACATCTACACAGCTCTCGGCAGGTACGACGAAGCGGTGGAGAGCTATCAGGCGTCGGTGAGCGTGCTGCGCGTCCTCAGGGACGTCCCCACCCTGGCCGACATCCTCGTGCAGCTGTCGAAAGCACAGCTCGCGGCAGGTGACCGCGCTTCGGCGCGGGAGGCGCTCGACGAGGCACTCGCCCTCTACGAGCACCTGGACGCGGGCGGCTCGAAGAGCGAGCAGGTGCGGGAGCTGCTCGCCTCCACCGGCTGACGGCGGAGCCCCGGAAAATCATTGGTGGCCAATGCTTCCAAGTTTTCGGTATCTTCGAGTGGTTGAGGTTTGTACCGACCTTCGTGGGGTACCTCTAGTTCAGGATTCCCCACCTGGAGGTAGGCAATGATCGTCCTCGGTCTGATTCTGCTCGTCGTCGGATGGCTGGCCGGTATCAGCATCCTGACGACGCTGGGCGTGGTGCTCCTGGTGATCGGCGCGATCCTCGCCGTCCTGGGTGCCGTGGGCAAGCCGGTCGGCGGCCGCGCGCACTACTTCTGATCGGCCCGCACCTGCAGCTCTACGCCGAAAGGGGGAGCCTCCACTGTGGAGG
>NZ_JBHXCW010000225.1:0-12165 GCF_042725365.1 Lentzea sp. NPDC060358
ATCTCAGGCGCCGAACCCGACCTTGCGCGAGTCCTGCGGGCCGATCTCCACGTACGCGACGCGGCCAGCGGGCACGACGAACCGCGCACCCTTGACGTCCACCAGCGACAGCACGCTGGCCTTGCCGGACACCGCGTCGGCCACCTGCGCCTCGACATCCGACGGGTTGGCCTCCACGGTCACGACGAGTTCCCGCGGGCTGTCCGCGACGCCGATCCTGACCTCCACGCTGACCTCCGTGCTCAAGAGAAAAATCTGAAGCCGAGCCTACCTAGCCCAGACCCAGCTGCGTCATGCGCCGCGCGTGCGACTGCTGGAGACGGCGGAACAGCTGCCCGATCCCGGCGAGGTCCCCGGACCCCCTGATGATCAGTTCCGAGAGCCCGTCCCGCTCCGCCACCACGTACTGGGCCTGCGTCAACGCCTCGCCGAGCAGCCGGCGGCCCCACAGCGCGAGCCGGTCGCGCACGCGCGGATCGGACTCGACGGCGGCCTGGACTTCGCGCTCAGCGAACGCCGAGTGGCCCGTGTCGGCGAGCACGTGGAGCACGAGCTCCTTGGTCGGCTCGTCGAGCCACTCCGCGATCTCGCGGTAGAAGTCGGCGGCGAGCCCGTCGCCCACGTAGGCCTTCACCAGCGACTCGAGCCACGACTTGGGGCTCGTCGACTCGTGGAAGGCGTCGAAGCCCTTCACGAACGGCTCCATGGCGTCCTCGGCGGCGATGCCCTCCGCGGCGAGGTGCTTCTGCAGCAGTGTGAAGTGACCGATCTCCGCGGCGGCCATCTGCGCCAGCGCGGCGCGCCCGGCCAGCGTCGGCGCCGAACGCGAGTCCTCTGTCATGCGGTCGAACGCCGAGAGCTCGCCATATGCAAGCGCTCCCAGAAGATCGACAACACCCTCCGCAACACCCATGGTCGCAGAGCCTAGTGGTCAAATGCGTCTGGGCAGGTAGAATGGCCCTGGTCGCCCGGCGTGACGAGTGTGACGAACCGCCGCGAGGCGCACGAAATGGTGCGCGTACACCTTTCCCGCAGCTGCTCACGGAAGCGCGGTCGAGAGGCCCGGCAGGGCTCGTACGCGCTTGGTACGAGAGAGGCTGATCACCCTGACCGCTGAAGTAGAAGCACATCTGGACCCGGTACTGCTGGAGCACAGCGAGGCCGGAGTTCCCGAAGAGGACACGTCCCACCCGCTGCTGGCCGACGCGCCGGTGCAGACGGAGGCCCCCACGTTCGCCGAGCTGGGGGTGCGCGAGGAGATCGTCAAGGCCCTCGGCGAGGCCGGCATCGAGCGCACGTTCGCCATCCAGCAGCTGACGCTGCCCATCGCGCTCGCCGGTGACGACGTCATCGGCCAGGCGCGCACCGGCACCGGCAAGACCCTCGGCTTCGGCGTGCCGCTGCTGCACCGCGTCGAGACCCCCGGCGACGGCACCCCGCAGGCCCTCGTGGTCGTGCCCACCCGCGAGCTGTGCCTGCAGGTCGCGCACGACCTCACCGACGCGGGCAAGCACCTGGACCTCAAGGTCGCCGCGATCTACGGCGGCATCCCCTACGAGCGGCAGATCGCGCAGCTGCGCAAGGGCGTCGACGTCGTCATCGGCACGCCCGGCCGCCTGCTCGACCTGGCCGAACAGCGCCACCTGGTGCTCGGCAAGGTCCGCATGCTGGTGCTCGACGAGGCCGACGAGATGCTCGACCTGGGCTTCCTGCCCGACATCGAGCGCATCCTGAACATGGTTCCCGACGAGCGGCAGACGATGCTGTTCAGCGCGACCATGCCGGGCCCGATCATCACGCTCGCCCGCACGTTCCTCACGCAGCCGACGCACATCCGCGCCGAGGAGAACGACGCCGGTCAGACGCACGAGAACACCTCGCAGTTCGTCTACCGGGCGCACTCGCTCGACAAGCCGGAGATGCTGGCCCGCGCCCTGCAGGCCCGCGACCGCGGCCTCACGATGGTCTTCGCGCGCACCAAGCGGACCGCGCAGAAGGTCGCCGACGACCTCACCGAACGCGGGTTCGCCGCGGCCGCCGTCCACGGCGACCTGGGCCAGGGCGCGCGCGAGAAGGCGCTGCGGGCGTTCCGCAACGGCAAGGTCGACGTGCTCGTCGCCACCGACGTCGCCGCGCGCGGCATCGACATCGACGACGTGACGCACGTCATCAACTACCAGTGCCCCGAGGACGAGAAGACCTACGTCCACCGCATCGGCCGCACGGGCCGCGCCGGGCGCACGGGTGTCGCGATCACGTTCGTCGACTGGGACGAGACGCACCGCTGGCAGGTCGTCGACGAGCTGCTCGGCCTCGGCCAGCCGCTGCCGGTCGAGACCTACTCCACCTCGGACCACCTGTTCAACGACCTGGGCATCCCGTCCGGGTCGACGGGCAGGCTGCCGCTGAGCCACCGCACCCGCGCGGGCCTCGACGCCGAGGAGGAGGAGAACCTCGACGCCGGCAAGCGCAAGCGCCGTCGCCGCACGGGCTCCGGTCCCGGTGGCGCCGAGCAGGCCCCGGAGTCGAACGAGGAGACCCGCCCGAAGCGTTCCCGGTCGCGCACGCGCAGCCGGGGCGGCGTCACGCAGGAGGGCCAGCCGGCCGAGGCCGCCTCGTCCGATCCCGCGGACAAGCAGGCCTCCGACAAGCCGCGCCGGCGCCGTCGTCGCCGAACCTCTGCCGAACAGGCCGCACCTTCGGCAGACTGATCACCATGTCGTCCCCCGGTTCCGACGTCACCGAGGTCGAGGACGTCCTCGACGAGCCCGCGCACGCAGCAGCGTCCGAGCCCGTCGGGGAACGCCCGCCCGCCCGGTCCTGGCGCACCCGCGCCGACTTCATCGCCGTCGCGGTGATCGCCGTCGTCTCGCTCGTCGCGTCCGTCCTGACCTGGACGTTCAGCGACGCCCGCGCCACGACGTCGGTCACCGGGCCGTCGGCGTGGGAGCAACTGCCCGACGTGACCGCGCTGCCGCCGTCGCTCGCCGAGGTCTGGCGGGCGCCGAGCGGTGCGTCGCAGTCGCCGGTGGTCGTGCTGACCCCGTCGCCGCAGACCGGCGAGGAGAAGCCGTCGACGGTCGTCACCGGCGACGGCGGCACGGTCAACGGCCGCGACCCGCTGACGGGCGACGTGCGGTGGACGTACTCGCGGGACCTGCCGCTGTGCGTGGTGAGCACGGGCTGGGGCCGCGCGATGGCCCTGTACTCGAAGGGCACGAACTGCTCCGAGCTCACCTCGCTCGACGGCGTGACCGGCGAGCGGCGGGCCCAGCGCAACGGCGACGCGGAACCGGGCACGGCACTGCTCAACGAGGGCTCGCACCTCATCACCACCGGCTCGAAGTTCGTCGAGGTCTACCGCCGCGACGACCTGGTCCGCTCGCTCGAGTACGGCGCGCTGCGGGCGATCGTGAACCCCGGCAAGCAGCCGCGCACCGGGTGCACGTACGGCTCGGTCGCGGTGACGTCGGGCCGGTTCGCGATGATCGAGCGCTGCCCGGACGACGCGTTCGACCGGCTCTCGGTGCTCAAGCCCAACCCGGACAAGTCCGACGAGCCGAAGGTGTTCGCGAGCGTCCTGACCGGCAGCCGGAACGCCCAGGTCGTGGCCGTGACGGAGAAGCTCGTCGCGGTCGCGGTGCCGGACCCGAGCCGTCTGCTCGTGTTCGACGCCGAGTCCGGCACGCAGGTCAGCGAGACCCCGCTGGACATCCCGTCCACCGACCTCACCGACCCGCCGAACCACGTGGCGCGCACGTTCTCGACGAAGACGAACGCGTTCTGGTTCTCCGGCTCGAAGACGATCTCCCTGTCGCTCGAGACGCTCACTCCACTGTGGACTGCCGAGGGCGCGCTGGGCGCCGGCACGACGCTCGCGGGCCGCGCGGTCGTCCCGGTGCAGGAGGGCCTGCGGGTGTACGAGCAGGCCACCGGTGCCGTCGTGGGGACGATCAAGGTGAACCGCGAGGGCCACACGGGCCCTGTGCAACTCGCCACAGCCGGTCCCGTCGTGCTCGAGCAGCGTGGCGCGACGCTGGTCGCGCTGCGATAGTTCAGCTCGTGTACTCGCAGATCAGCCCGCACCGGGCGCACCGCGTCGACCTCCCGGGCCGCTTCGGCACGATCGCCGCGCTGCGCGCGCCCGCCGCGGGTGACGACGCGATGCGCACGACGGCGTTGCTGGTGCCGGGCTACACGGGGTCCAAAGAGGACTTCGCGCCGATGCTCGACCCGATCTCCGACGCGGGGTTCGAGGTCGTCGCGATCGACCTGCCGGGCCAGCAGGACTCGCAGGGCCCCGACGACGAGGCGCTCTACCGGCCGGGACCGCTCGGCTCGGTGATCGCCGAACTGGCCGGGAAGATCGCGGCGGACGGGCGCCGGGTCCTGCTGCTGGGCCACTCCTACGGCGGCCTGGTGGCACGGTCGGCGGTGTTCGCGGGCGCCCCGGTCGCCGGTCTGACGCTGATGTCGTCGGGCCCTTCCGAGCTGCCCGCGGGCGAACGCCGCGCGGTGCTGGAGGTCGGCGAGCACGTGCTGGCCGAGCAGGGCGTCGAGGGCACGCAGAGGCTGAACGAGCTGCGGTCGTCGCAGAACCCGGCGTGGGCCGCGCTCCCGCAGGAGCTGAAGGACTTCTACCGCGCGAGGTTCCTGAAGTCGCCCGCCGCGGCACTGCTCGGCATGGGCAACGGCCTGCGCCAGGAACCGGACCAGGTCGCGAAGCTCGCCCGCGCGCTGCGGTCGGCCGGCACGCCGTGCCTCGTGGTGTGCGGCGACTCCGACGACGCGTGGAGCCCAGCCGCCCAGCGCGACATGGCTGAGCGGCTGGACGCCGACTTCGCGGTGCTGCCCGGCGTGATGCACTCCCCGAACACCGAGGCACCGCACGAGCTCATGGCCACCCTGCTCCCGACGTGGCGGACGTGGCTGACCTCCTGACTAGAGGCTGACCCGGATCTCGCGCTCGTCGCGCGCGAGGACGTTCGGGTAGCCGCGCAGCTCCGCCTTCGCGAACACGGGCGTGATCAGGCTGAACGACCGGTCGTTGGCCGTCACGTTGACCGTGACGGTCTCGAAGGCGCCGGTGCAGTTGAGGTTGTCGCGGTAGGCGTTGCCGGACGCGATGCCGCCCAGCACCGACTGCGTGAGGTTCAGCTGCAGTGACGGCGACTGCGTGCCGGCCGGGCAGGAGTAGGTCACCTGCGTCTCGAGCACCGCGCCCAGCGACTTCCACTTCGCCGGCGTCTCCACCCGGACGAGCCCCAGCGACGGCGACTGCGCGCTCACGTCCGCCATCACCGGCGCGATGGACGCGAGAACCGCGCCACCGGCAACCGCGACGACGGACAGGGTTCTGCCGGAGAACTTCTTCATGCCACTACCCCCTCAACCGATCCGTCCCGTGTGGACGGAAATCCCAGACCGGCGCAGAGGCCGGCGACGACGAGCACGACGGGCAGGTGCCACAGGAAGTCGAACCCGCTGTGCACCAGCAGCGCCACCACGGCCGCGCAACTCCCCGCCCACAACGGCGTTCCGCGCCCTCGCCACAGCCCGAGCAGCACCGCGGCGACGACCCCCAGCACGAGCACCAGCCCGACCGCCCCCAGTTCGACGAGCACCTGCAGGTACTCGTTGTGCACGTAACGCATGACGCGGGTGCCCTCGTTGACCCGGTCGAAGAAAAAAGATCCATTTCCGGGCCCGACACCGAGCAGCGGCGTGCGCGCCACCGAGTCCAGCGCCGCACCGGTCGCCCCGGCCCGGTCCGGTGAGCTGACCGAGAGCCGGGTCGCGAGCCCGTCCGCGAACGAGGCCACCGCCACCACGCCCCCGGCCGCGAGCAGCAGCGCGATCGGCACGACGAACCGGCCGAGGCGCGGCAACCCCAGTGCCACCACAGCTCCCCCGACCAGCCCGGCGACCGCGAGCACCGGCCCCGGCTCGTCCGCGACCCGCATCGACGGCAGCAGAGCGGCCAGCGCGACCACGGCACCGAGCACCGCCGGAGCGGCCGCGGCGACGGTCTTGCGCCACCCGGCGGACACGCAGAGCACCAGCAGCCCCACCGCGAGCGCGACCACGGCGGCCCGGCTCATCGTCGCGCCGATCCCCGTGCACAGCAGGAACCCCGCGCCCGTGACGAGCGGCGAGGGCCGCAGGACCAGCGACACGAGCAGGCCCGCCACCATCACGGCAGCGGCGGCGTTGGGGTAGGTCAGCGTCGACGCGGCGCGCAGCAACCCTTCCGCCACCGTCGTCCAGGACGGCACCCGCAGAACCACGGCCACCCACCCGGTGAGCCCGACCAGCGCCGCAACCCCGACGACGACCGTGCCGAGCATCTCGCGCTGGTCCCGATCCGCCTGCGCCACAACAAGAACCACACCGGCGAACACCCCCGCGGCAGCCACCGTCGGCACCGCCGACACCACGTCGCCTTCGAGCAGCCCGCGCACGACGGCCCAGAGCGCCAGCGCACCCCCGATGACCCCGAGCAGTCCGGGCCGGGGCCGCGCCAGCACCAGCGCCACGCCGACCAGCAACCCCGACATCACCCGCCCAGGCAGGTAGTACCCGCCCTGCGCGACGACGGCGGCGGCGAACGCGGCCAGCACCAGCAACACCGGAACGGGCAACGCCACCGATTCCCGGCGCGCGCCAACGACTTCCCCCACCACCATCTTCTTCCCCCCGGAAGATCGCATCCGCCTCCCCAAGCGGATCGAGAGCACACAGTAGGTGACGAACCGGTCCGGCGGAAGGGCTGCTTGTCCTGGTCCTGCGGTGGTGCGGCGGATGTTGCGCCATCGGTGTGAACGGGGGGCTGAGTGGTGGTGGGAGTTGGTCTTGGCTCGGTGCTGGGTGGTGGGACGGGCGCTGCGGCGGTTGGGGTGGGGATGCTGGTGCCGGGGCTAGCGGCGCTGGCTGGGGGGTCAGGCGATCGCGAGCCGCGTGGCCGATGAGTCAGGCGAAGGCAAGCGGCGCTGGTCGGCGGGTCGGGCGGCCGCGAGCCGCGGTGACCGGCGGGTCAGGCGAACGCGAGCCGCGGTGGCCAGCGAGTCAGGCGACCGACAGGCCGATGGCACTGACCGGCTTCGCGGTCGCGCGGGTGACACGTGCAGCACGCCCTCAGGGCGGATGCGGTCTTCGGCTGCGGCGGCCCGCTGCGGTCGGGCATTGGCCACCGGGCGGCTGGCGGCTGGCGGCTGGCGGCTGGCGGCTGAGCACAAGCCCACCGGACATCGGGCGGCTGAGCGAACCGGGGGTTGGCTCTGGGCATCGTGGCGCCGACCGCACAGGGCGGCGCGTAGCGAGCCGTACGTTGCGCCCTACGCAGGCACGTCGGCCTCACAGGCAAGTGCGCGCCAAAGCAAAGCGTCTCGGCCGCAAACGACACACCACCCGCAATCCCGGCCTGCCCGCGAGGGCTCACACCCACCGGCTCAGCGACCACCAGCCAAGCGAACCACCGGCTCGGCGACCACCAACCCAGCGCGACGCGACACCCGATCGCCCCACCCGGCCTGACCCGAGCCCGCCCCGCCCCCGCGCTTCCTCCTATGCGGAACGAAGAAACCGCGATTCCGGTTCCCCGCCCATCCACAGGCTACCGAAAACCAAGAAACCGCAGGCCACAGCCGCAACCCCCTGTGGACAACTCAGGACCCTAGGCCCACCAGAAGATCCACAAGGTCGCGGCGGCCACCACCAGCACGCCGAAGGACGCCACCGGCGCACGCCAGTCCGCGTACCGGTCGGCCACGATCTGGCCGCCGACCGCGAGCAGTGCCGCCACCACGTGTGCGACGACCGAGAGCGTGCCGGGGCCGGGCAGGTCGCGGGAGTTCGCGTAGAACTGGACGCCGATGTTGCCCAGCGCCAGCAGCACCAGGCCCACCGCCAGCACGCCGCTCACGGCGCGCAGGAATCCGAAGGTCCGCGACGGCCGCTTTGCTGCTTCCACTTCCACGGGGGCCACCCTACCGACGGGCGCGCGGTTGTTACGGAGCCAGCAGGTCCCACGGTTCCAGGGGTGGGGCGGCGGCCTGGCCTTCGGGGCAGCTCCGGCGGAAGTCGCACCACTGGCACTGGCGGCCGGTCACCGGGGGGAACAGGATCTCCCGGTCGCCGCCCGCCTTCAGGGTCTCCGTGGCGAGGTCGATCTCGTCGGCGGCTTCCTCGGCGCGGCGGACGTGCCTGGCCAGGGACTCCTCCGTGTGCTCCCACACGGCCACCGAGCCGGACGGCAGGTGGTGCAGTTCCACTCGGCGGCACGGTTTGCGGAGGGTGCGGCGGGCCGCCAGGGCATACAACGCCAGGGCTTGGGAGCCTCGGGCGTCGTCGGAGGTGAGGACGTGGCGGCCGGTCTTGTAGTCGACGATCACCAGTTCGCCGTCGCGGTGGTCGATGCGGTCGACGCGGCCCTCGGCGACGATGCGGTCGGTCGGGGAGGACACCCAGCGTTCGACGCCCAGCGGTTCGAAGTCGACGTCCAGCGTCGAGACGTAGTCGTGCACCCAGCCGCACGCGCGGGTGCGGTAGACGGTGGCCTGGTCGACGTCGCGGAAGCCTTCGGACTTCCATTGCCTGTTCACGAGCGCCACGGCCTGGTCGGGGGTGCGGCGTTCGGCCGGGAGGTCGAAGAGGGCCTTCAGGGCGTTGTGGACCACGGCGCCGAGCGTGTTGTGCGCCCAGGCTCCGCCCCTCGGTGGTGACGGGCGGTCCAGGTACGTCATCCGGAAGCGGCGCGGGCAGTCGGTCCACGTCGCGAGCTTCGCCGGCGTGACGCGCACGAGCCGGCGCGGTGCTGCCGCGCCGAAGTCGAAGCCGAGTTGTTCCACCCCGATCAAGTTACTCAGGACCCCTGACAGTCTCGGAGGGCCCTGCTCCGGCCGGACGACCGCCTCGAACTCGCTAGGTTCATCCGCATGGAGATCTGGCACAACCCCCGCTGTTCGAAGAGCCGCGCCGCGAAGCAGCGCCTGGACGACAGCGGCGCCGACTACACCGAGCGCCGCTACCTCGACGACGTGCCGACGGCGGAGGAGCTCGACGAGGTCCTCACCAAGCTCGGCAAGCAGCCGTGGGAGGTCGCGCGGACGAAGGAAGCGGCCTACCCGGCGCAGCTCGAGCACGACCGCGCGCGGTGGATCGCGCACATGGTCGCCAACCCGAGCCTGATCGAGCGGCCCATCGTCATCGACGGCGACAGCGCGCGCATCGAGCGCTAGGAGCTAGACGCCGGAGGTGATGAAGCCCTGCACCGACGACGCCACCAGCTGCACGGCGATCGCGGCCAGCAGCAGGCCGGCGATCTTGGCCATCAGCAGGATGCCGCTCTCCTTGAACACCTTGATCAGCAGGCCGGCGGACCGCAGGGTGCCCAGCAGCACGAGGTGCACGGCCACGATCGCCGCGGCCAGCGCGAAGTAGGAGCCCCAGGCGCCGTCTGCCTGGCGCACGAACACGATGGTCGCGGCGATGGCGCCCGGTCCGGCGAGCAGCGGGGTGCCGAGGGGCACCAGGGCGATGTTGACGTCCTCGACCTCGGGGTGGTTCGTCGCGCCCTTGCCGGTGAGCAGGTCCAGGGCGATCAGCAACAGCAGCAGCCCGCCCGCGCCCTGCAGGGCGGGGATGCCGATGTGCATGTACGCGAGGATCGAGTTGCCGGCGACCGCGAACAGCGTGATCACCAGGAACGAGACGAGCACGCCCTGGCGCGCGGCGCGTTTGCGGGCGTCGCGGGACTTGCGGCCGACCAGGCCCAGGAACACCGGCACGGTGCCGGGCGGGTCCATGATCACGAGCAGTGTGATCGTGGCTTCGACGAAGAGCCGCACGTTGAACACGGTGGCACCGACCTAACCGGCGCCGACGAGGATCTCGGCGCCTGTCGCCCTCGCGGCCAGAGCGTCCAGCATCTCCGGGGCCGTCGTCTCGGCGCCGAGCCGGACGGTCTTGTTCGTGCCGTGGTAGTCGCTCGACCCGGTGACGACCAGGCCGAGCTCGTCGGCGAGTGCCCGGAGCGAGTGGCGGGTCTCGAGGTCGTGGTCCGGGTGGTCGACCTCGACGCCGGACAGGCCCAGTTCGGCCAGGCCGCGGACGACGGACGGGGCCACGACGGGGCCGCGGGAGTGGGCGAACGGGTGGGCGAGCACGGTGACGCCGCCGGCCTCGGTGATCATCTCGATGGCGCGTTCGACGGGGGTGTCGGTGCGGCCCACGTAGTACTGGCCGCCGGTGAGGAACGTCGCGAACGCCTCGTCGACCGATGACACGACGCCGGCGCGGATGAGCGCCTGGGCGAGGTGCGGGCGGCCGGCGGGGGCGTCGAAGGGCAGCCGGGACATCAGGTCGACCGGGTCGATGGGGAACCCGTCGGCCTGCATCATCTCGGCCATCTTCTGCAGCCGTGTGCGTCGTTCCTCGCGCAGCCGGGACTGTTCCTTCATCAACATGGCGTGGGTCGGGTCGTAGAGGTACGCCAGGAGATGAACGGTGATGGTGCGGCCGTAGCCGTCGGGCGAGGAGCACGACAGTTCGGCGCCGCGCACGAGCCGCAGGCCGGCGGGCAGTGCGGCGGCGGCCTCGGCCCACCCGGCCGCGGTGTCGTGGTCTGTGATCGCCACCGCGTCGAGTCCAGACAGTGCCGCCGCTCTCACCAGGTCTGCGGGGCTGTCGGTGCCGTCGGACTCGGACGAATGGGTGTGCAGATCGATGACCACGTCGTCCAGTGTGGACGACGTGGCAATCCGCCTGCGCTACGGGACCATCTTCTTGCCGCGGGCCGCCCGCTGCGCCTTGATCATCGAGAACCGTTCGGCCTGGGCCTTCTTGTCGCCGAAGGTCAGTTCCGAGATGGCGTCGTAGACCTCTTCGGGGTTCGGCAGGAACTCCAGGCGGTTGAGCGCCTGGATCTGACCCGCCGACTCCACGATGAGCGTGCCGTAGCCGAACATGCGTCCGCTGACGGTGCGCTCGTAGGTGAGGTCGGTGACCTTGGTGATGGGCATCATCGCGACCTTGGTCTCGAAGACGCCCGAGGTCAGCATGAAGCGCTTGTCGGTGACGACGATGCGCTCCACCCACCACTCGATGATGAAGTACGAGAGGCGCAGCAACACGATCAGCGCCCCGTACCACAGCACGTTCTGGAGCAGGCTCGCGTCCGCCGGGAGCAGGTACGAGATCATCATGAAGCCGGCGAGCAGTGCCGCGGCCTCTGCGACGTCCCAGATCAGGTAGGACCAGTGCCTGCGCACACGGATGACCCGACGCTCGCTCGACAGCAGGTAGTCGTCCGGATCACGTGGTGCGAACATGCGCTACCAGCCCTTTCTGGTGCCAGCCAGTGCCCTGTCCCTGCCCCGGTGCGACCCCGGGACTAGAACAATTGTCGCACGAAGGTGATCAGGGCCTCAGCCGCAGTTCGCAGCGAGTTGAGGATGTTGGTCACCAGCTGAGCCGCTTGCTGTGGCTCCGCGATGAGGAAGAACAGCAGCAAGGCGATTCCGGCGAAAGTGAGAATCTTCTTCAAGTTCACGGTGTCCACCCCGTCCGCGTTCGCACCCGTTTGGCGCCGTTCGTGACCGTTGTACAGCACGATTCAGCACCTTGGGAGATTTGTACCGCAGCCGGGGTAGTGGACAGCACCGCCGATCCAGTGTCACTACGCTTCGTGATCGTGACGGCCCGCAATGTCCACTCCATCCGTTGTGCAGGCGCAATTGTCCATGACTCGACCGGGCGACTCCTGCTCGTGCGACGCGCCAATCCGCCTGGTGAAGGCAGGTGGTCGATCCCAGGTGGACGAGTGGAGTCTGGAGAGGCGGACGAAGCCGCCGTGACGAGGGAAGTCGCCGAGGAGACGGGACTCTCCGTCACCGTCGGCAGGCTCGTCGGCAGCGTCGAGCGACCGGCCCCGAACGGGGTTTTCGCGATCTTCGACTACGAATGCCAGGTCACGTCGGGTGTGCTCCGAGCGGGCGACGACGCATCGGATGCCGCTTGGGTCGACAGTGCGACGTTGGCCACACTCGAGACGACCGACGGCCTCCTGGAAGCGCTCTCAGAGTGGAACTGCCTGCCCAGGGCCTGATCAGGGTTCACGCGATCGGGGACGGCCGCCGGCGGCCTTCAGCGCCAAACAAGACGATGCCC
>NZ_JBHXCW010000226.1:0-12157 GCF_042725365.1 Lentzea sp. NPDC060358
GAACGCGGTGCCGGTTGGGGCAACCCGGCCTGGCTGACCGCGGTGGCGGGCGGCCGGGGCCGGTGAGCGCGGGAGCGGGTGGCTAGAAGATCTCGCTCAGCAGCTCGGGGTCGATCACGATCGGCGCCGGCCGGTAGGCGGGCGGTTCCGTGCCCAGCAGGGTGCGGACCAGGAAGTCCCAGCAGCGGGTGCGGACGTACGCGATGCTGTCCAGGAACATGTGCTCGGCGCCCGGCACGACGAGCATCTCGAAGTCCTTGCCCGCCGCGATGAGCCGGTGTGCCAGGCGCAGCGTGTGGTCGACGTGCACCTGGTCGTCCATTTCGCCGTGCACCAGCAGCAACTTGCCTTCGAGGGTGTCCGCGAGGTCCACGTTCGACGAGGCGGCGTAGGCCTCGGGGTTGCCGGCGCCCTCGTAGGTCTCGATGAAGCCCTGGTTGAAGAACCGGGCGTCGTGCCAGCCGGACAGCGACACGCCGGCCTTGAACGTCTCCGGGTGCTTCAGCAGCGCGCGCACGGTGGCGTAGCCGCCGCCCGAGTGGCCGAAGGCGGCGACGCGGTCCAGGTCCATCCACGGGCGTGCGGCGGCCAGTTGGTGCAGCGCCGCCACGTGGTCGTCGAGTCCGCCGCCGTCCGCCAGGCGCCCGTACGAGGCGTCGTGGAACGCTTTGCCGCGGCCCGGCGTGCCGCAGCCGTCGAGGGCGATGACCACGAAACCCAGTGCTGCCAATGGTTCCGCGTCGAGGCCCATGCCGCCGGGGTCGAACGTCGGCTCCACGCGGTTGACCTGCGGGCCGGGGTAGAGGGTGTCCACCACCGGGTACTTCGCCGACGGGTCGAAGCCGTGCGGCCGGTGGAGCACGCCGTAGAGGTCCGTCACGCCGTCGGCCGCCTTGACCCGGAAGCGTTCCGGGGCGGTCCAGCCGGTGGCTTCCAGGCGGGTGATGTCGGCGCGTTCCAGCGGCACGAGCACCTGGCCCGACCAGTCGCGGACGACGGTCACCGGCGGGGTGTCCACCGCGGAGGCCGAGTCGACGAAGCAGCGGCCGTCGGGGGACACGGTGACGACGTGGTCCAGCTCGTCGTCGGTGACGAGCGCGAAACCGCTGCCGTCCAGGGCCACCCGGCACACCGAGCGCCGGTACGGGTCGCCGGCGACCAGGCCGGACGCGGTGAAGTGCACGACGCCGCCGGAGACGTGCAGGATCTGGCGGACGGTCCACTCGCCGGAGGTGACCTGGCCGAGCAGCGCGCCGGTGCGCAGGTCGTAGCGGTAGAGGTGACCCCAGCCGTCGCGCTGCGAGAACCAGAGGACCTCGTCGCCGACGACGCGGACGAGCGCCGGCTCGAAGAGCCACGGGTTGGGGTCGACGCGGGTCGGGCCGGTCTCGCTGAGCACCTCGGTCACCTCACCGGTCACCGGGTCCATCCGGTGCAGGGCGAGCGTGTGCTGGTCGCGGGTCTGCGCGAGGAAGTGGACGGTCGTGCTGTCGTCCGACCACCACGCCCAGCCGGTCAGGATCGGCGACACCTGCGGCATGAACAGCGGTGCGGTCTGCGCGCGGACGACCGTGCCCGACTCGACGTCGAGCACCACCAGTTCGGCCAGCGGCACGTGTTCGTCGCCGGCGTAGCCGTAGCGCTGCGTGCGGACGGCCGGTGCGCCTCCGCCGGCGGGCGCGGCTTCCACGAGGGTGGTCTGCCGGACGTCGCGCTCGTCGGTGCGGTGCGTCAGGACCTTGGTCGAGTCGGGGGACCAGGCGAGCGCCGGGGGCAGGTGCGGCAGGCCGAACTTGCCCATCAGCGTGCGGTAGCTCGTGATGTCCGGGCCGTAGCCGTACCCGTGGGCCTCGGCGCCGTCGGTCGTGAGCGGCCACTCGCGGTCGCCGGAGCGGGCCCACAGGTCGTTGCCGCGGCGGGAGACCGCGACGGTCCCGTCCGGCGAGGGCACCTCCAGCGGGTTGCCGGGCGCCGGCAGGAACGGGGCCGGGTCGAAGCCCGGCGTGCGGGTGCCCGCCGCCGGGTCGACGAGCACGAACTGCCTGCTGTCGCCGTCGCGCAGCGAGTACCAGAAGCGGGCACCTCGCTCGATCCACTGTGGATTGACCTTGTCGCCCACGACCAGTTCGGACGGGGTGGCGAGGCGGCGCAGCAGTCGTTCTGCGGTCTGGTAGCCGGCGGTGGTGCTCATGGTGTTCTCCCCAGTTCGAAAAGCGTCAGAGGCCGCGGGCGGTGATGTCGCCGTACGCGGTGGTGGCGTGGATGTGCAGCTCGGCGGTGCCGTCGTTCTTGAGGGAGTTGCGGATCCGGCCGTGGGCGGTGCCGGCGTCCAGGGACGCGGACAGCGCGGTGGCGACGGTGATGTCGCCCTTCTGCGTGCTGATCTCGGCGGAGCCGGTGAGGCGGCCGACGGTGACGTCACCGGCCTGCGTGCTGACCTTCAGGGTCGCGGCCTCGTCGATCTTGACGTCGCCCTGCGCCGCCTCGACCGCGATGTCGCCGAGCCGGCCGACGCCGCGGAACTCCGCGCTGGCCGCCCTGGCCTCGACGCGGGACCCGGCGGGCAGCTGCACGGTGATCTCGACGGACCCGGACGACCCGACGAGCTTGTTCCCGGCGTCGGCGCTGACCCGCAGGACGCCGTCGGCGAACTCGACGCGGGTCTTCTCGGCGGCCCTGACGTCGCGGCTCTTCGCGGCGTTGGACGGCAGGACCTCGACGGAGGTGTCGTCGCGGTCGGCGGCGATGAGCTGGACGCGGCCGGCGGGGATCTCGAGGACGGCGGCGATGGGGGCGGTGGTGGTGAACTTCGGCATCTCTGACTCCTGCGGCTCGGTGTTTCTGATAGTGGAAAAGCTACGTTGCGTTTGTGGTTGGGGACAACGGTCTTGTTGCGAAGAGTGGGCATATATGCAGTTAAAAGCCTATAAATGATTGCAATGGGGAGAAAATCTAACGCAACGCAACGAGGCTGATCGTTGCAATGAATGAAAGTGAACGCGGCGTCTTGGCGAGAGGCGCGGGCCTGGAGGTGAACCACGCCGGTCGAGACGCACGTGTGGTGGGGGTCCGCGCATGAGGGAGACCTGAGATGCCGTACCAGGTTGGGCTCGATCTCGGATCCGCAGGCACCGCGGTGGCCACCGGCCGCGGCGTCACCACCACCCCACGCCACGCCGCGGCACCGGCCGCGGAGATCGCGCACGTCCTCGACGACCTCGCGCGACGCCACGGCGAACCGCCGAGCCGCGTCGCCCTGGCGCACTCGCTCACCTGGCCGCACGAGCACCTCGAACAGCTCCGCGCGGACCTCATCGCCGAGGGGCGGGCGGACGTGCTGTTCGTGCCGGCGCCGCACGCCGCCGCCATCGCGTTCGACGAGGACGCGCGGATGCCGGAGCACGGCACGGTCGCGGTCTTCGACTTCGGCGCGACCGGCTGCGAGATCACGTTGCTGCGCAAGCAGGGCGTGTTCCTGGTGACGGGCCGGCCGGAACGGGTCGAGGTGGGCGGCCACCACCTCGACGACCTGGTGGCGGAGCACGTGATCGCGAAGGTCGGGACGCACAGCCGCGAGCTCGTGAAGAGCTGCGCCAGGGCGAAGGAGCTGCTCGGCAGCTACCCGGAGGTGCGGATCCCGTACGTCGCGGAGGGCGGCGAGGTGCGCGAGGTCCGGCTCAGCAGGCTGGAGTTCGAGGCGGTCGTCCGGCCGGCGGTCGAACCGGCCGTCGAGGCGCTGCACCGGGTGGTGGCGGGTGCGGGCCTGTGCCTGCCCGACGTCGTCCTGCTCGTCGGTGGTTCGGCGCGGATTCCGCTGGTGGCGAAGGAGCCGACGCTCGAGGTCCCGTTGCCCAGGCGCGAGGACGACGAGCACCGGCGCCATCTGCCGACCACGCCGTTCATCGCGGCCGGACTGCTCGTGCTCGTCCTCGGAGGAGGATGGGCCGCGCACGAGGCGATGAACCAGCGACCGGTGGTCCCGGAGAACGCGAGCGTGCAGCTCGAACCGGCGGGAACGGCGGAACTTCCGCGCGTCACCGGGTGATCGCGCGGATCTCCTGCACGTACTGCCTCAGCGCGACGATGACCCGTTGGGCAGTTTCTCCGGGGCGAACGGCACGCCGGTGTTCAAGGCCTTGGCGCCGACCGCGCACAGCTCGCCGAGCATGCCCACGCCGATGGACAGCTGAGTCGGCGCGTGCCCGCCGATCAGCAGCCCCAAGCCGACGCTCGCGCCGATCGACGTCACCCACACGACCACCGTCCACGGCGTGTACCGCTGCCACAGGTGCCCGTTCCGCTCGAACAGCGTGATCGTCATGCCCCGCAGCACCCCGAACGCGAACCCGGCGGCGAGCGGGAGCAGGTGGAGCAGGGAGAACTCCTCCACCGCCCGGATGCCGAAGAACAACAGGAACGCGGGCGGCGCCAGCAGGTCCCGGGCGTTGAGCGGTTCTCCCCTGAACCTGCGCACGAGCACGTACAGCACACCGGCCGCTATCAGCGCATACGTCATCGAGTTCCCCCTAAGTAGCATGACCCTGCTACTTAAACTAGCAGGGTCATGCTAGAAAAGGCAGGTGTCACCGAGAGTCGTCGATCCGGCCGCCCGTCGTCAGGCCGTCGCCGAGGCGGTGTTCCGCGTGGTCGTGCGGGACGGCGTCGAGCAGGCGTCGTTGCGCAACGTCGCGGTGGAGGCCGGGCTCGCGATCGGGTCGGTCCGGCACTACTTCGACACCCACGACGACATGATCGTGTTCGCCGTCGAGGCGCTGATCCACTCGATCGACGAACGCGTCTTCGCCCATGTCGCCGCGATGGGGGACCGCACGGACCCGCGCCGCCCCGGCGAGCGCGTGCTCGGCGAGGTGCTCCCGCTCGACGAACGCCGGCGCGACGAGGCCGTGCTGTGGCTGGCCTTCGCGACCGCCGCGCGCACGCGGCCCTCGTTGCTG
This sequence comes from Lentzea sp. NPDC060358, assembly GCF_042725365.1. NCBI lineage: Bacteria > Bacillati > Actinomycetota > Actinomycetes > Pseudonocardiales > Pseudonocardiaceae > Lentzea > Lentzea sp. NPDC060358. Next base: position 4,956 of record NZ_JBHXCW010000226.1, read on the forward strand.
CCGCACGCCGAGCGGCTCTACGACGGCCTGCGGCGGCTCTGCCTGCGCGCGGTGACCGTGATGGCCGAGGCGGGCACGATCTCCGCGTCACTCGACCTGGCGCTGGAGGCCGAACGGCTCGCGTCGCTGCTCAACGGCCTCACCGTCGACGGGGTGCTGCACCCGGACCGGATGACGCCGGAGCTCACCGTGTCGCTGCTGCGCCGGCACCTCGACTCGTTGCGCTAGGTCCGCGCGGTCACCTGCACGTCGCGCGCGGTCAGTTCCGCGCCGCACTCCGTGCACTCGACCTTCGCCCGCACGCCGCCGCCGCAGTCGCGGTGGTGCAGGTGGAACGACTCCTCTTCTTCGGGTGCCATCCACTGCTCGCCCCACGTTCGCAACGCCATCAACACGGGGTAGAGGTCGCGACCCTTTTCCGTGAGCCGGTATTCGTGCCGTGTGCGGCCCTCGTGCTGATAGGGCACTCGCTTGAGCACGCCCTCCTGCAGCAACACGTTCAGGCGGTCCGTCAGCACGCTGCGCGAGATCTCCATCGTGGACTGGAAGTCCTCGAAGCGGCGGGTGCCCAGGAAGATCTGGCGGAGCAGCAGCAGTGTCCAGCGCTCGCCCAGCAGCGCGGCGGGGCGGCTCAGGGTGCACGGCATGCTGGCGAAGCTCGCGTACGACATGGACCCAGGATATCCCTTGCGTTCGTTTTTCGAACTCAGTTACAGTTCGGATTCCGAACTCAGGGGGTCCTGATCATGCGCGTCACCGAGCTCCACCGCGACACCGCAGGCGAAGCCGTCGACGCGGTCTTCGCGGGACTGTCCGCGCGGAGCCGCTACCTGCGGTTCCACGCGCCGACGCCGCGACTCACCTCGTCCGCCCGGCGGGTGCTCACCGACGTGGACGGCGAGCGGCACGCGGCCGTCTGCGCCCGCGTCGGTGGCGACCCGGTCGGCATCGCGCGGCTGATCAAGACCGGCGAGTGCGGCGCGGAGATCGCCCTCGCCGTCGTGGACCTGTGGCAGCGGCGGGGGGTCGGCCGCCGGATGCTGGAGGAGCTGACGGGGATCGCGGCGCGGATGGGCGTCGCCGAGCTGCACGGCGACGTGCTGCCGGACAACCTGGCCATGCTCGCGCTCGCGCGGCAGGTGCTGCCGGGCGTGCGGCTGACGAGGGAGGACGACACCGTCCACCTGAGCTACCCGCTCGCGTGGGCCGGCGCGGAGATCACCGACGCCGACCTGGTGAACAGCCTGCTGGGGGCCTGACCGGCCCGTCCGCCGGGGCGGAGATCATCGCCCGGGAGGGCAGTCGTTCACCGTTGACCGGCGCGAACGGTGCGAACACGGGACGTTCGACCGGACCAAAACTTCACATCGCCTTGCTACGGTGGCCCGCATGAAGACGTGGGGGATGATGGCGGTCGCCGCGGCGGCCATCACGTTCGGGTCGACGCTGGCGATGCCCGACGTCGCGGAGGCGGCCGCCGAGGGCGGCGTCGTCTGCGGGACGTACGAGGCCAACTCCAAGATCACCCGCAGCGAGGTCCTCGCGCGCTCGCGCACCTGGATCAGCGCCCGCGTCCCCTACAGCCAGAGCGACTGCTTCGGCAACAAGTACGGCGCCTACCGCACCGACTGCTCCGGCTTCGTGTCCATGGCGTGGGGCCTGCGCATCTCCTACACGACCCACATCCTCGAGCAGGTCGCGCACCGCATCGACTGGGAGGACCTGCGCCCCGGCGACGCGCTCAACGACCGCGAGAACCACGTCGCGCTGTTCATCGGCTGGGCGGACGCCGCCAAGACGCGCCCGATCGTGCGCGAGCAGGCCGGTCCCGACGACAGCAGGCCGGTCCAGCGCGTCTGGAGCGCGAGCACCGCCAGCCGCTACGTGCCGCTGCGCTACAACAACCTCGTCGAGTCCGGCGGCGCGAGCACCGGCAGCGAGTCCCCGGTCACGGACAAGACGATCGTCAACGCCGGTCCGCAGATCTCGAACACCGGCCAGCAGCAGCTCGAGGTCTTCGCGCGCGCGGCCGACGGCACGATCGTCACGAACTTCCACAAGACGAGCCGCTGGAACGGCTGGCAGCAGCTCGGTCCCGAGCTCTTCGCGGGCGACCCGGTCGCGCTGATGAACCCCGAGACGAAGATCGTCGAGGTGTTCGCCCGCGGCACGGACGGCAAGGTCTACCGCCGCGTCGACGGCAAATGGCTCGCGCTCGGCGACGCGGTCGTCGCGGGCGACCCGGTGCTCGCGTGGAACGCCCGGAACAAGGCCGTCGAGGTCCTGGCCCGCGGCGAGGACGGCACGCTGCTGCGCTTCACGGACAGGTGGGCGCCGCTGGGCGACCGCAAGATCCAGGGCAACCCGGCCGTCGCCGGCCAGGACGTCTACGCGCGCTCCGCCGACGACAAGCTGGTCAAGTGGGACGGCACGGCGTGGGCCGACCAGGGCGGCACGAAGGTCCTCAGCGACCCGAGCATCGCCGTCGACCAGGTCTTCGTGCGCACCGCGTCCGGCAGCGTCGAGCAGTACGCGGCGGGCGTCTGGAAGTCGCTAGGCGGTAAGGGCACCGGCGCGCCATCGGCGGTCTTCAACTCGACGACCGGCTCGATCGACGTCGTGCAGCTCGGCGAGAACGGCATCGCCGAGCACTCGCGCGCCACGGACAACGGCTGGACCGAGTGGGCCAAGCTCGGCACCACCAAGCTCTCCGAGGCGCCGAACGCGATGTACCACGCGCAGACCAAGACCGTCGAGGTCTTCGCCCGCACCGACGACGGCAAGCTGGTCCGCCGCTTCTACAAGGAGAAGGCCGGCTGGAGCCAGTGGGCGCTGCTGAGCGACCGCGCGATCAGCTGAGGTTCCGCACCGCCTCGACCACCACGTCGAAGAACCGCTCCACGTCCAGGCCCACGGCCACCCGGGCGTTGGGCGGTTCTCCCAGTCTCGCGTGCAGGTCGACCACGGTCGCACCGCGGGTGAACGTCCCGGTCGTCTCGATGCCCACGAACGCCTCGACGCACGCCACCAGCGACGGGTCGATCACCCGTGCCACCGCCACCGGGTCGTGCAACGGCGGCGCGTCGAACCCGAAGACGTCGCGGTAGGTGGCGGCGAAGAACGTCATCAGGTCGCCGCAGATCCGCCCCAGCGGCCCGAGCGCGGTCAGCCGGGCCACGACCTGAGGCGTCACCAGCGCCTGGTGCGTCACGTTCAGCCCGACCATCGTGACCGGCACGCCGCTGGTGAAGACGACGTGCGCGGCCTCCGGGTCGACGTGGATGTTGAACTCCGCGTACGGCGTGGTGTTGCCACGCTCCGTGGACCCGCCCATCAGCACGATCTCGCGCACCGCCGCCGTTCCGTACCGGCGCAGGTAGGTCGCCACGTTCGTCAGCGCCCCGGTCGCCACCAGCGTGGCCGGCATGTGCGCGTGCATCACGTCGACCGCGTGCTCCTCCACCACGCCGGCGGTGATCGTGCCGAACGCGGGCCCGTCCATGCCCGAGGCGCCGTGGATGTCCTCCGCCACGCGCAGCGGCCCCGCCAGCGGCCGGTCGCAGCCGCGGGCGATCGGGACCGCGATGCCGGCGGCCGAGCAGATCCGCCGCGCGTTCAGGGTGACCTTGTCCAGGGTCTGGTTGGCGGCGACGGTCGTGATCGCGCGCAGGTCGATCTCGGGCGACCCGGCCGCGAGCAGGATCGCGATCGCGTCGTCGTGGCCGGGGTCGCAGTCGAGCACCACTGGGGTCGGCATGGGTCCATCCTGCCGTTCGGTAGCGTGCGGAAAACGTTTTCAGCCGGGTGCTCGGGGGAGATCGCATGACGCGCAGGCGCTACGCGGTGGTCGGCACGGGCGCGCGGGCCGAACGGCACGTGCGGGCCATCGCCGTCGAGCACGCGGACACCTGCGAGCTCGTCGCGTTCGCCGACGTCAACCGCACCCGGATGGCCGCCCACAACGAACGGCTGGCCCACCCCGTCCCCACCTACGACGCCGCCGACTTCCTGAAGATGCTCACCGAGCAACGGGTCGACGTCGTCGTCGTGACCACCGTCGACCGCTTCCACGACACGTACATCATCGAGGCGTTGGACGCCGGGTGCGACGTCGTGACGGAAAAACCGATGACGACGGACGTCCCGTCGGCCGGCAAGATCCTCGACGCCGTCGACCGCAATGACGGCAGCGTCACGGTCACGTTCAACTACCGCTACAACCCGATCCACGAGAAGGTGCGCGCGCTGCTGGCGGACGGCGCTGTCGGTGAGATCGGGTCCGTGCACTTCGAGTGGTTGCTCGACGCCCGCCACGGCGCCGACTACTTCCGCCGCTGGCACCGTGACAAGGCCAACTCCGGCGGGCTGATGGTGCACAAGGCGACGCACCACTTCGACCTCCTCAACTGGTGGGTCGGATCGGTGCCGGAGACCGTCTACGCGCAGGGGCGGCTGTTCTTCTACGGCGACGAGAACGGCGAACGCCACGGCCACGCCGACGACGACCGGTTCGACATCGACCTCGAACGCGACGACTGGCTCAAGAAGCTCTACGTCGACGCACGGCACGAGGACGGCTATCGGCGCGACCAGAACCCGTTCGAACCAGGGGTGTCCATTGAGGACGACATGTCCGTGCTCGTCCGCTACGCCAGCGGCGCGAACCTGACCTACCACCTCACGGCCTACTCGCCGTGGGAGGGCTACCGGCTGATGGTCAACGGCAGCCAGGGGCGCATGGAACTCGAGGTCGTCGAGAACTCGTGGGTGTCCGGCCGGCTTTCCGCGGTGCACGGCACCACCGCCGATCCGGAGCAGGGCTGGGCGAAGCTGTCCGTGCAGCGGCTCTTCGAGGAACGGGCCGACGTCCCGCTGCGCTTCGACCGCGAGGGCCACGGCGGCGCCGACGAGCGGATGGCCGCCGCGCTGTACGGACCTGCCGGGCAGGAGGATCCGCTGGGGCGCAGGGCGACCCACCACGACGGCGTGCTGTCGCTGCTGACCGGGTTCGCGGCCAACCGCAGCTTCGAGACGGGGGAGGCCGTCCGCGTCGCCGATCTGCTCGCCCTCCGCTGACCGGGGCGGATGCCGCCGCAAACGTGTCTTGGTTGGCGCAGTGCATTGATATTCCACCCACCGCGGCCGATGCTGATGTCCGCGGCGGTGGTCGCGGGCGTGCCCGAGAAGGGTGGAGACGATGCGTGTTGCGCTGGTCGGGGCTCGCGGGCACGGGGCGCGGCACGTCGAGAACCTCCTCCGCCTGGGCCACGACGGCACGGCGACGTTCGTCGGCGTCGTCGACGTGGCCGAGGTCGACGTCCCGGTGCCCTCGTACCCGGACCTCGCGTCACTGGCCGCCGAGCTGCACCCCGAGGTCGTGGTGATCTCCTCCCCGCCCGGGACGCACCGCGAGGCCGCGCTGCGGGCGTTCGAGCTGGGCTGCGACGTGCTGGTCGAGAAGCCCGCGGCGCTGACCGCGGCCGAGTTCGACGAGATCCGCGCCGCGGCCGCCGAGCGCGGGCTGGTGTGCCAGGTCGGGTTCCAGACGCAGGGCCGGGGCTCCTACCGGCGGCTGTGCTCGCTGATCGGCTCCGGCGCGCTGGGCGACATCTCCGGCATCGGCGCCGCGGGCCGCTGGGTGCGCACAGACTCCTACTACGAACGCGCGGACTGGGCGGGCCGGCAGGGCGAGGACGGGACGCTGGTGAACCCGTTCGCCCACGCGCTGCAGAACGCGCTGCTGCTCGCCGACGTCGAGGAGCGGTCCGACATCGCTGTCGAGCTGGAGCTGTTCCGCTGCCGCGACACGATCACCGCGGACGACACGGCGTGCGTGCGCGTCACGTCCGAGGGCGCGCCGCCGGTCGTGGTCGCCGCGACGCTGTGCGCCGCGACATCGTTGCCACCCGTGGTGCTGGTGCACGGATCGCTGGGTCAGGCCGTGTGGTGGTACGACGACGACAAGCTGACGGTCAACGACCACCGCATGGCCGTGCCGCCGTCCGTCGACCTCCTGGAGAACCTGGTCCGCCACCGCTTGACCGGTGAGCCGCTCGTCGCGCCGCTGGCCGCCGCGCGCGCGTTCACGACGGTCGTCGAGCAGTGCGGCAAGGCCGACGTGCCGCTGCTGCCCGCCCGCCGCGTGGGGGAGCGGGTCGTGCTCGACGGCGTCGACGAAGTCGTGGTGAGAGCGGCCGAGAAGATCGCCACGTTCGACGAGTTGGGGTGCGGATTCGGGCGGTAGTCTCCCGCCGAGTCCGCCTTGTTCGGGGGTTGTGCGTTGGACACCTACATCGACCTGAAGGACGTCCGGGTGACCGGGTACGCGGCGATGGGCCTGATCGCCCTCGTCGCGGCCGAGTCCGTCTGGGGCACGGTCAACGACTGGCAGGGCGGGTCGTCGTCGTGGAGCTTCCTCGCCATCGTGCTCGTCGTGCCGGCGGGCGTGGCCTCGCTGCTGTGGTTCCGCGGCGCCACCCACAACGCCGAGGCGATCGCGCTGCACGGCGTGCGGACGGTGCAGCAGGTGTGGAAGGCGAGCGATCCGGCCCAGCGCGACGTGCCGTTCGAGCAACGCGTCGTGAGCCCGCTCATCAAGCCGTGGCAGTACGCGTTCCTCGCGATGGTCTGCACCGACATCCTCGAGTCGCTGCTGCTCGACACCCCGCTGTACGTGGTCTTCTCGACGCTGTCGACATTGTGCGCCTTGGGAGCCGGGGCTCTCGCGTGCTTCCTGATCTTCCGGATCTCGCTCATGCAGCAGCGGTTCGCGGTCCCCGCCCGCAAACGTCGCTAGAAGCTGCTAGACTGATTCACCGGTTGCGGTTTTGTGTTCGTGTCTTTCACGCTCGCCGAACTTCAGTTGCGAGCGATTCTCCTCCTTCGCGGTGGGAGTGGTCGGCTCTCGACCAACCACGGGGTGATCGCACAGTGCGTCCACCCTTGAAGCACCAGAAGGAGCAGTACATGACCAACGGCACCGTCAAGTGGTTCAACGCCGAAAAGGGCTTCGGCTTCATCGCGCCGGAGGACGGCAGCGCTGACGTCTTCGTCCACTACTCGGCCCTCAACGGCGGCGGCTACCGCAGCCTCGAGGAGAACCAGAAGGTCACGTTCGACGTCACGCAGGGCCAGAAGGGCCCGCAGGCGACCAACGTCACCGCTCTCTGACGTTCGCTGTACGACGGCAGGGCCTCCGGGAC
>NZ_JBHXCW010000227.1:0-12146 GCF_042725365.1 Lentzea sp. NPDC060358
ACACGATCCACGGAAGCTGATCACCCTTCCTCACGCCAAGGTCAACAGCCAGATGATCAACAGTATTCCAAGATCATTATGTTAGGAGTTCTTAGCCGCCGCCCGCCAGCCGTCTGCGCAGCAGGTCGCGTTCGGCCGGGTGCTCCGCCCGGTCGAGGGCGGCCTCCAGCGCTGCCCGCGGGTCCTCCCCCAGCCGTTGCAGCAGGTCCGCGCGCACGGCGTGGAACAGGTGGTAGCGGTCGAGGTCGAGCGCGTCGACGAGTTCGAGCGCCCGGCGCGGCCCCTCGGTCTCGGCCACCGCGACGGCCCGGTGCAGTGCGACGACCGGGCTCGGCGTCAGCGCCAGCAGCTGGTCGTAGAGCGCCACGACCTGGTGCCAGTCGGTCGGCGGGTCGCTGTGCACGGCGTTGATCGCGGCCTGGAGCTGGTAGGGGCCCGGCTGGTTGCGGCGCAGGCAGCGGCGCACGAGGTCCTGGCCCTCCGCCACCCGCGCCGCGTCCCACCGCCCCCGGTCCTGGTCGGCGAGCAGGACGATCTCGCCGTCGCGCAGGCGGGCGTCGCGGCGCGAGTCGACGAGCAGCATCAGCGCGAGCAGGCCGAGCACCTCGGGTTCGTCCGGCATGAGCCCGGCGAGCACGCGGCCGAGCCGGATCGCCTCGTCGCCGAGCTCCCGCTTGTCGAGGTAGCCCGCGTTGAAGATCAGGTAGACGACGGCGAGCACCGCCGCGAGCCGGTCGGGCAGGTCGGCGTCGCGCGGCACCCGGTACGGCACGCGGGCGGCGCGGATCTTGCCCTTCGCGCGCACGATCCGCTGCGCCATCGTGGTCTCCGGCACCAGGAACGCCCTGGCGATCTCCGCCGTCGTGAGGCCGCCGAGCAGCTTCAGCGTCAGCGCGACCCTGGCCTGCGGCGCGAGCGACGGGTGGCAGCAGGTGAAGATCAGCCGCAGCCGGTCGTCGGGCACGTCGCCCACCTCCTCCTCCGGTTCGTGGTGCAGCAGGGCGGCCTGGGCCTGCTTCTCGCGCCCCTTCGTCTCGCGGCGCAGCCGGTCGATCGCGCGGTTGCGGGCGGTCGTGATGAGCCAGCCGGCCGGTGAGGGGGGCACGCCCTGGACGGGCCACCGCTCGGCGGCCGTGGCGAAGGCGTCCTGCACCGCCTCCTCGGCGAGGTCGAGGTCGCCGAGGAAGCGGGTCAGCACGGAGACCGCGCGGCCGTACTCCGCGCGGAAGACCTCGTCGATCATCCGAACGCGATCGGCCTGACCTCGACCGGCAACGGGCTCAGCACGTCCGCGAGCCGGCGTCCCCAGTCCAGCGCCTCGTCGAGGTCCTCCGCCTGGATGACCGTGAAGCCGCCGATGTGCTCCTTGCCCTCGGTGAACGGCCCGTCGGTCATCAGCACCCCGCCCGCGTCCGCCGTCAGCACGGTCGCGGTCGACGGCGGGTGCAGGCCGACGGCGAACACCCAAGCGCCCCGGGCCTGCATCTCCTCGTTGAGGGCGTTCAGGTTCGCCATGATCGGGTCGAGGACCTCGGGCGGAGGGACCTCGCCGTCGGGCTGGTAGATGCTGAGCAGGTACTTCTGCGTCATGGTGGTCTCCCTTCGCCCACTGCACGAACGGCGCGTGCCGGTTTCGACAAGCACGACGACCCGGATCCCGTGGCGGGATCCGGGTGGCGGGGACGCGGGGGTCAGCCCGCGGGGGTCAGCTGCATCGAGACGAGCTGGCGCCGCATGCGTTCGCAGAGCAGGTCGACGACCTCGGTGACGGTCCCGGCCTCCGCGTACGCCTGCACCTCGACCCACTTCAGGTCGAACCGGGCGTGCGCGTGGATCACGGTCTTGTCGGCCGTCAGGTTGACCCAGGCGAAGTCGACTCTGCCGGGGGCGTAGCGGTCCAGTGAGGCGATGCGCTCCGACGCGTAGTCCCGAGCCTGCTCGGGAATCGCTTCCGCGAGCGAGACCTGGATGTAGTCCATCGACACCTAGCCTCCTCAAGGCCACGCGACAGCGCCGCGCGGCCCGTTCCACACTACGTTTCCGATCGCAGTGCCGAACCAGGCGTTGGTCCCGACGGCACAGGGTCCTTCTTCCCGGCGTTCGGGAAGATCAAACCTGTGACGTCAAAGAAGACACCTTCGCGTCGAGGTCCTCCTCGGTCGGCGACCCGGCGAGCAGCTCCACCGAGCCGTCCGGCCGCACGAACGCGAAGGTCGGCTGGGCGGTCACGCCGAAGCGCTGCCACACCGACCCGTCGAGGTCGGCAAGGCTGGGAAAGCCGTTCATGCCGTGGTCGGCGACGAACTTCTTCATCGCGTCGAGCTGGTCCCGCGCGGCGACGCCGACGAACTGGACCTTGTCGTGGCGCTGGGCGACCTTCGCGATCATCGGCGCCTCGGCGTTGCAGGACGGGCACCACGGTGCCCAGAACCACAGCACGACGGGCTGCCCGACGAGCTTCTCGCCGCGGAACTCGGCCCCGTCGAGCGTCTTGGCCGTGAACCGGAACTTCTCCGGGGTCGGCGCCTTCTCGGCACACCCGGCGAGCAGCAGGATCCCCAACAGCAGTCCGAGGACGCGCATTCGGCTCCTCACCTCCTGTCCTGGCCTACGGCCTTGCGCCTCCTCCGGTTCAGCCACCACCCGCCCGCGACGACCAACGCGACGACGAACGGCCACGGCCCGATCTCCGACAGAATCTGCACCAACGCGCTCTGGAACCGGGTGGCCGCCCGCACCACGGGGTCGACCGCGCTGCCGTCGGCGAGGAACAACCTCAGCTCGTAGATGCCGTAGTACGTGACGTACGCACCGACGACGACCAGCACCACACCGCCGATGCGCCCCACGTAGGGCAACGCTTTCTTGATCCGCGGCGCCAGCACCGACCCGGCGACGGCGAGCACCGTGACCACCAGCCCCATGCCGAGCGCATAGGCGAGGAACGCGACACCGCCGGTCTGCAACGACGTGCCGACCACGGCCAGAAACGGCCCGATGGCGCACGAGAGAGAGGCGACCGCGAACGCCACCCCGTACCCGTACATCGACCACAGGCTCGTGGGCGCCGCCTGGAGCTTCGGCAGCCGCAGGTAGAGGTCCTTGCCGAGCACCAGCAGCACGCCGACGACGACCATCACGAGCCCGACCACCACCGTCACGACGGGCAGGTAGCTCTTGAGCGTCGCGGCCACCGGTGTGACGAGAAGGCCGAACAACCCAAAGAACGTGACGAATCCGGCCGTCATCACCAAACCGGACATAAAGGCTCTGCCGAGGTCCCCCTTGGCCACCAGCGCCAAATACGCGGGCAGCATCGCGAATCCGCACGGGTTGACCGTGGCGACCATTCCCGCGACGACGGCGAGTGCGAGCTCGTTCACGACGTCGAGGCTAGAGTTGCGACGTGCCGGTCGAACAGTGGCTCGAAGCCATCCCACCCCTGCTCGTGTACGCGATCGTCGGCGTGGTGATCGGCTTCGAATCACTGGGCATCCCCCTACCGGGCGAGATCGTGCTGGTCACGGCCTCGCTGATGGCCTCGCAGCACGACGAGCTGAGCCCGCTGTGGATCGGCGTGTGGGCCAGCGCCGGCGCCATCATCGGCGACAACTTCGGCTATCTGATCGGCCGCCGCGGCGGCCCGCGCCTGTTCGCGTGGATGGGCCGCAAATTCCCCAAGCACTTCGGCGAAACGCAGATCGAGCACGCCCGCCGCGTGTTCCAGAAACGCGGGGCCTGGGCGGTCTTCTTCGGCCGCTTCGTCGCTTTGCTGCGCATTCTGGCCGGACCGCTGGCCGGGTCGCTGCACATGAACTACGGCAAGTTCCTCGTCGCCAACGCCCTGGGCGGCGTCGCGTGGGCGGGCGGCACGGCGGCGGCCGTGTACTACCTCGGCGTGGTGGCCGAGAAGTGGCTGAAGGGCTTCTCGTACGCGGGGCTCGCGCTGGCCGTGGTGGCCGGGGTCGCCGGGGTGTTCGTGGTGAAGCGGCGACTGGCGCGGGCCGCGGAGAAGCTCGAGGGGACGCCGGACGAAGAGGTGCCGGCGGCGTAGCCGCTGCCCTGGGGGCTCGGGGTGAGTGGCAGCGGCTCGGGGCGAGGGGTGGCGACTTGGGGCGCGGGGTGGCGGCCCGGGCCGAGGGGTGGCAACTCGGGGCGAGGGGTGGCAGTCCGCATCGAGCGGCGGCGGCTCGGGGCGAGAAGTGGCGGCTCGGGCCAAGGGGGGCGACTCGCGCTGAGGGGTGGCGACTCGGGGCAAGCGGCAGCTGCCCGCACCGAAGGGCGGTGGCTCGCGGCGAGGGGCGGCGGCTCAGGGCGATAGCAACCCACGGGCACATCGTTGGCACACACGCAGCCGCGCCAGCTTCGGAGCGACGGCGGCGGCTCGGACCGACTGGCGGCGGCTCGCAGCGAGGGGCGACGGCTCGCAGCGATAGCAACCCACGGGCACATCGTTGGCACACGCGCAGCCGCGCCGGCTTCGGAGCGACGGCGGCGGCTCGGACCGACTGGCGGCGGCTCGGACGCGACGGCAACTCAACTCGGACGCGATGACAACTCGAGTCCGGCAGCAGCGCACGCACGTAACCAGACCCAGCGAGCACCACACCAACTCAGCACGACCCTCACCCAAGCGCGCCCAGCGAAGGCGCACCCCAATCCATCAACCACGTCTTGTGGCGACCTGATTACGCGCGGTATGGTCTAGACCTTCAATCGCCGCCGCGATGTCACGGAATGCACGCACATCAAGGCAAAGGAAGTCAGATGAAGATTGGACGCAGGGTTGCGGCCTCCATGGCCGGCGTTCTCGCTGCACCGTTGCTCGTCGTGGCTCTCCCCAGCGGCACGGCGTCCGCGCACGGGTACATCTCCTCCCCTCCCAGCCGTCAGGCGCAGTGCGCCGCGAAGACCGTCTCCTGCGGTGACATCACGTGGGAGCCGCAGTCGGTCGAGGGGCCCAAGGGCCTGCAGAACTGCCACGGTGACGTGGGCCGGTTCTCCGAGCTCAGCAACGACAACAAGGGCTGGAAGGTCAGCGGCACGGGTCGCACGGTGACGTTCAACTGGGTGTTCACCGCGCGGCACAAGACGAGCAACTACGACTACTACGTCAACGGCCGCAAGATCGCCTCGATCACTGGCAACAACCAGCAGCCCCCGGCCACCGTGCAGCACCAGGTGACCCTCCCGAACTCGGGGCGGCAGAAGGTCCTCGCCGTGTGGAACATCGCGGACACGACCAACGCGTTCTACTCGTGCATCGACGTCAACGCGAGCTGAGCACGCTCCGCGAACTGAGCACGCTCCGCGAACTGAGCGCGCTAGGCGCGTGAGGTCCCCTTCCGCTCACGCACCACCGCGTCGACGTCGAACGGCATCAGGTTCAACGGCGGGCCGGACAACGGTTTCCGCAGTGCGTCGAGGATCTTCGCGTTCATCTGCCCGATGATCGCGCGTGCCTCGTCGTCGGTCCTGGCCGCCAGGGCGCGCGCCCTGGCGGTCTCGGCCTCCTTGCGCAGCACCAGGGAAGGGGGCAACCCTGCCGTGCCCTCTTCCTCCCTGACCTTCCGCTTGATCCACCAGTCCTCCTCCAGCGGCTCGCCCGCGCCGGAGAGCGGCTTGCCGGCGCTCGGGAGGTCGTCGAACTCGCCGCGTTCCTGGGCTTCGCGGATCTGCCGGTCTATCCACGACTCGAAGCCCGTTCCGGGCGGTTTCCGTTGTGTCATGGGGAGAACCTCCTCGCGGCGGAGCGCATCGCCTCCGCGAACGCGGGGCTGCCCTTGTGGCCGCTGTCGTCCACGAGGGTCAGTTCGGCGTCCGGCCACGCCTGCGCGAGCGAGTGGGCGGTGTCGGCCGGGCAGCTCAGGTCCCGCCTGCCGTGGACCAGCGCGGCGGGGATGCCGGCGAGCTTGCCCGCGTTTCCCAGCAGGTCGTCCACGAAACCGTTGTGCGCGTAGTAGTGCGCGATGATCCGCACGAGTGCGAGCACCTCGTCGGACGCGCGATCGGCGAACACGTCCGGCCGGCCGAAGTCCTCCAGCGACAGCACGGTGTCCTCCCACCGCACCCACTCCAGCGCCGCCGCCTCCCGCACGGCGCGGTCCGGGTTCTCCATCAGGTCCGCGTACGCGCGCACGACGTCCGGTGCGTCGCCGGCGTGCGCGCTGAACCGGGCCCACGCCTCCGGGAAGAACCGGGAGACGCCCTGGTAGAGCCACTCCAGCTCGCGCGGGGACGAGAGGGTGATCGCGGCGAGGATCATCTCCGTGACGCGGCCGGGGTGGCGCTGCGCGTAGGCGACGCCGAGCGTCGAGCCCCAGGAACCGCCGTACACCAGCCACTTCTCGATGCCCAGGTGCTCGCGGAGCCGTTCGACGTCGGCGATCAGGTGGTCGGTGGTGTTGACGGCCATGTCGGTGGCCGGGTCGCTCGCGTGCGGGGTGCTGAGGCCGCAGCCGCGCTGGTGGAAGATCACCAGCCGGAACTTCTCCGCGTCGAGCGCCCTGCGCGCACCCTTCGACGGGGCGCCGGGGCCGCCGTGGAGGAACACGGCGGGCTTGCCGTCCGGGTTGCCGACGACCTCCCAGTAGACCTGGTTGCCGTCGCCGACGTCGAGCATGCCGTGTTCGTAGGGCTCCACGACCTCCAGCCTACCGACGAGGACGCCTCACGAGGCCGGTCTCCAGTCGGCCCCTCCCGCACGGGAGGCGACAGCGGCCCACAGCGCCACGGCGACGCCGGCGCCCCCGCTCAGCAGGAACGTCAGCTCCGGCCCCGCGGCGTCGAGCAGCAGGCCGCCGCCGAGGTACGACACCGCCGCCGCCACGCCGATCCCGCCGTAGAAGTTGCCGAACACCCGGCCCGTCCGGCCGGCGGGCACGAGCCGCTGGATCAGCGTGCTGTGCGCGACGTCCATCGCCGCGATGCCCAGTCCCCGCACGGCCTGCAGCGCGAACGCCGACGCGACGCCCCACGCCAGACCGGTGAGCATGTTGCCCGCGCTGCTGATCACGAACCCGGTGACGAGCAGCGTCAGCATGCTCCACCGCGCCGCTCCCCTGGCGAGCAGCGCGTACCCGAGCAGCAGGCCGATCCCGACCGCGCCGAGCACGACCCCGGCGGCGCTCTCCGACTGCCCGAACGACACCATCGTCAGCTGCAGCACGGCCACGTCGTCGATCGCGGTGCACGCCACGACCCCGCAGAAGCCCAGGAAGACGACCCGCAGCGCGCGGTTGCGCCAGATCTCCGCCAGCCCGGCCCTCGCGTCGGCGAGGACGCCCTCCTCCGGCACCGGCGGCACGAGGAGTTTCGGCAGGCGCAGCAACAACAGCGCGGACAGCAGGAACGAGACGGCGTCCACGAGCAGCACGCCCCGCGTGTCCAGGAACGTCAGCAGGACGGCGGCGAGGAACGGCCCGATCACGTCGGCGCTGTTGGATCCCAGCCCCAGCGCGGTGTTGGCCCGCCCCAGGTCCTCCTCCGCGACGAGGCCCGGCACGGCCGCCCGCGAGGCGGGGACGAAGACCTGCCCGATCACGGCTCTGAGCCCGACGAGCACGAGCAGGACCGGCAGCGGCGGCAGGGTGAACGCGATGACCGCCAGCAGCACGCCCTGCGCGACCTCGCAGACGATCATGACGGTGCGGCGGTCGAACCGGTCGCTCACGATACCGGTGAGGGGGCTGAGCAACGCCGGGGCGAAGTCGCCGACCAGGAGCAGCGCGGCCACCGCGACGGCCTTCCCCAGGATCGACTGCACGTGGACCATCAGCGTCACGAGGCTGAGGGCGTCCCCCACGACGGAAACGGCCCGTGCGGTGCTGAGCACGCGCAACGGGCCGTTTTCCTTCAGAAGCGTCAGCACACGGCTACTGTGCCAAGGCCTGGTCCAGCTGGTCAGCCAATTTGTTCATGATCGCGGCGTAGGAGGAGTAGCTCAGCGGCGCGACGGCGTTCCACTCGACGAACCGGTTCGCCTGCACGGCGGGCAGCGCCTGGAAGACCGGGTGGCCCTCCTTCATCTTCTCCGGGTTCAGCACGTGCTGGCGGGTGTCCCACATGATCACGTGTTCCTTGTACGTGCCGGAGTTCTCCCACGACAGCGACTGGAAGTAGCCGCCGCCCTCGGTGTCGGGCTTCTCCGGCGTGAGCAGCGGCAGGCCGAGCTCGCTCACGTACCAGTCGAGGTCGGGGTTGCGCGCGGGCACCGCGACGTAGAACAGCTTCGGGTCGCCGCCGACGACCTGGATCTTCTGGTTCGCGGCCGTCATCTTGGCGCCGATGGCCTTCAGCCGGTCGGCGGCCTTGGTGAACGCCTCCTCGTCGGCCTTGACCTTCGCCGACCCCGTGTCGCCGCCGAGGGACTGCGCGAGCTCCTGGAACCGCTTGATCCCCTCCGGCAGCTTGATCTTCGACTGTCCGATGCCGACGGTCGGGGCGATCTCGAGCACCTTCTTCTCGAACTCGGCGGTGAGGTGCCAGAGCCCGGTGACCTCCGGGTAGTAGCCCGCGACCACGAGGTCGGCGTCGAGCGCCGCGAACTTCTCGAAGTCGATCTCGCCGTAGCCCGGGCCGGTGATGTCGGTGACCTTGCTCGGGTCGATGCTGCCCGCCTCGGGGTCGGTCGTGCCGTCGGCGCGCTTGAGCGGGCCGAACGTGCCGACGACGTCGACGCCGAAGTCCTTGAGCGCACCGGCGGCGGACACCTGCGCGACCACGCGCTTCGGCCGCTCCGGCGCGGTGACCTCCTTGCCGCGGTCGTCCTTGAACGACCACTGACCGGTTCCCTGCTGCTGGTCCGCGGGAGCGTTACCACCGCACCCGGCGACCAAGCCGAGCAGCAGAACCGCGGCGACTGTCTTGCGCACTCTGTCCACCTCCTGAGTTTAGGCTTGCCTAACCTATCAAGTGAGGTGGCCGGGCCGGACACACCGGGGTCGGAGTCGCTGCCCGGAATCGGCCGATCACCGCGCGGAACCGGCGACGCGCTCTCGGACGACCTCGCGATGCGCCATCCCCGGTGCGGACCCTCGCCACACCACCTGAGCCCCAGCACCATTCCTTCCGGTGACTTCGGTGACCTGGTGCGGCGAGGCGGCCGAAACCGTCCACAGAGGACCACTAAGTTGCCTCGCGTGTCCAACAAATCACGCATCGCAACCACGATCCTCGCGGCCGCGGGCGCCACGCTCGCCGCCGCCTCCCCCGCGCTCGCGGACAACGACTCGAACTTCGGCGGCGGGGTGAACGCCGCGAACAACTGGAACTTCGTCGCCGCGGCGGTGTGCCTCCAGGAGGTCGCCGTCGTGCCCGTTCTCGGCGACTACGTCAGCGACCACGTGAACAACTGCTCGAACGGCAACGTGATCGACCACTCCGGCAGCTGAACCCGGAGGGCCGTCCGGCCGTACGCCTCCTCAGAAGTCCGATTTCCGACTCCTGAGGAGGCCGCGTGCCCGGCCATCGCGCTGCAAGGACGACCGCTTTCGCCGCCGTGATCGCCGCGACGGTGGTGTCGATGCCCTCGGCCCACGCCCAGCCCGCCGCCGACGCGCTGAAGACCTACAACGAGCTGACGCAGCAGGCGGAGAAGCTCAGCCAGGACCACCTCAAGGCCCAGGGCGACCTCGCGCAGGCCAACGCCGTGGCGGGCGCCGCCACCGAGGCGGAGAAGAAGGCGCTGGCCGAGTCGCAGCAGTTCCGCGGCCAGGTCGACGTGCTGACCGAGGCGACCTTCGAGGGCGCGCGGTTCAACAACATCTCCGCGCTGCTCACCTCGTCGTCCCAGCAGGACTTCCTGGAGCGGATGCAGGCGATGACCATCATCGCCGCCGACCAGAACGAGGCGGTCGCCCGGCTCGACGCCACGCTGAGCGCCGCGAAGAAGGCGCGGGCCGACGCCACCGCCGCCGCGGGTGCCGCCGAGAAGTTCGCGGCGGACGTGTCCACCCGCAAGGCCGCCATGGACCAGCAGGTGACGGCGGCGCGGGCCAAGTACCAGTCGCTGTCGGCGCCGCAGAAGCAGACCCTGAAGGCCCCCGGCGACACCTCGGTGGTGCCCGTGCCGGCGGGTGCGGCGGGCGCGGCGCTGAACTTCGCGCTGAGCCAGCGCGGCAAGCCCTACGTCTTCGGCTCCAACGGGCCCGACTCGTGGGACTGCTCGTCGCTGATGCAGGCGTCCTACCGGTCCGCGGGCGTGACGATCCCCCGCGTGACCTACGACCAGGCGAAGGTCGGCCGGGCCGTGAGCCGCGGCGAGGTCGCGCCCGGCGACCTGGTCATCTACTACTCGGGGCAGTCGCACGTGGCGATGGTCGTGGACGGCACCCGTGCCGTGCACGCGTCCACCGAGGGCGTGCCGGTGAAGATCGCGGACATCGACTCCATCGGTCCCATCTCGGTGATCCGCCGGGTCGTCGGGTGACGCTCGTCTCCACCCCGCGATAAACCCATGTGGGCGACTGTGAGAGCGTGCTGGCGGGCAACTGCCGGGGTACCGGTGCTGGACGAACATCAGGTCGTTCCGTAACCTGTCCGAGACCTTCGGCCCAGCAGTTAACCCACTCGGGGCACACGCCAAGGTTGTCGTCTTACGCGCAGTAGTTCTCGCGGGGCGGCTGCCAGGAAAAAGGAGGACCCGCGACGTGGTGTCGCAACCCTCGCGCCGTGTTGTGCGTGGAGCGTTCGTGGCGACGGCAGCAGTCGTCGCGGCGGCACTCCCCACGACCCCGGCCACCGCACAGCCTTCGTCCTCCGACGCGCTCAAGAAGTACAACGAGCTGTCGGAGCAGGCTTCCAAGCTCAACCAGGACCACCTGAAGGCGAAGGACGACCTCGCCGCGAAGCAGGCGGAGCTGGACAAGGCCAAGGGCGACCTGGCCAACGCCCAGAAGGCCGAGGAGTCCCTCCGCGGTCAGGTCGACCTCCTCACCGAGGCCACCTACTCCGGCGCGCGCTTCAACCAGATCTCCGCGCTGCTGGTGAGCGACTCGCAGCAGGACTTCCTCAACCGCATGTCGGCCATCAACATCCTGGCGGCCGACAACGCCGACGCGTTGAAGAAGCTCACCGACGCCGTCGACACGGCGGACGCCGCGACGAAGACGGCGAACGACGCCACCGAGGCGTCGAAGAAGCTGCTCGCCGAGATGGACCAGAAGAAGGCCGATCTCGACAAGCAGCTCGGCGAGGCGCAGGCCCAGTACCGGTCGCTGAGCCAGACGGTGAAGAAGCAGCTGGAAGCCTCCGGCGACATGTCGAACATCTCGGTCCCGGCCGGCACCGCCGGCAGGGCCCTGCAGTTCGCCCTCGCCCAGCGCGGCAAGCCCTACGTCTACGGGTCCAACGGCCCGAACTCGTGGGACTGCTCGTCGCTGATCCAGGCCGCGTACCGCGAGGCGGGCGTGAGCATCGGCCGCACCAGCTACGCGCAGGCGGCGGCGGGTCGTTCGGTGAGCCGCAGCCAGGTCCAGGCCGGCGACATCATCGTCTACTACTCGAGCCAGTCCCACGTGGCGATGGCGGTGGACGGCATCCGTGCCGTGCACGCGTCGACCGAGGGCGTGCCGGTGAAGATCGCCGACATCGACTCCATCGGCCCGATCTCGGTGATCCGCCGCATCGAGGGCTGATCCCCCGCTTTCCGCGCGACGCCCCCCGCCACTTCGCGGCAGGGGGCGTTTCGCTGTCACCGCATCGGGTGCACCTGCTCCGGTGACATGTCCCGATCTCGGTCACCACGTTCCGCTCCGGGCACCACCGGGTGCCGCAGTCCGAAGTGGAGCGCTCAGTGGACACCTTGCGAGCCGGGCCGGAACTGTCCCGCGGCTGGCAGCTCACCACCGCCGACGGCTACCGGCTGACGCTGCGGTCCGACGGCAACCTGGTCGTGCTCGCGGGCGACGGCAGCGCGCGGTGGACCTCCGGCACGAACACCGACACCCCGCAGCCGGTCCCGGCTGCGGGGGAAGCCCCGGCCGCTCCCGCTGCCGAGCCCGCGCCGGCCGAGCAGGCGCCGGCCGTGCGCACGCACGAGGTCCAGCGCGGTGGCGCTTCTACGGCGACGGCAATCGCTACGGCGAGATCGCCTCGGCCAACGGCATCGCGAACCCGGACCTCGTCCAGCCCGGCCAGGTCCTGAC
>NZ_JBHXCW010000228.1:0-12082 GCF_042725365.1 Lentzea sp. NPDC060358
AACCGGGGGTTTCTTTGGGTCCGGAATTCCGAAAATCTGTAACGATGGGGAATGTGACGCGGATCAAGTCGGTCATGACGTCCGGGCAGAGCGGTGGCGGTGGGCACAGGCCGGTGAAGTGGATCTTCGCGGTGCTGGGCGGGATCGCTGTCGCGGGCGTGGCCGTGGCGTTGGCCGGCACGGGCGCGGGTCCCGCGCTCGTGATCGGCGTCGGTGCGCTGGGAGTGGCCGGGGTCGCCGCCCTGTTCGCGCCGCAGCAGTCGCTCCAGATCGCCGGGGTCGCCGCGCTGGTGGTCGTGCTCGTCGGGTCGGCCGGGCTCTTCGCCGGGGTGCTCAAGTACGGCGACGAGGACATCTCACCCGGACCGGCGCTGGCGAGCCCCCCGCCCACCACCCCGGCCGAGGTGGCGGCGGTGACGAGCGGGCCGGTGCGCTCCGGCGAGGGCTGGTACGACCTCACGCTCCACCAGCCGGTCGAGTCCGCCGAGGGGCAGGAGATCGTCCCGTCGATCACGATCGGGGTGGGCAGGGACCCGTTCCCCAACAGCATCCGCGGTTTCCAGACCTCGTCGGCCGGTCAGCCGAGGAACTCGAGCACCTGGGCCACCGCGGGCCGGTGCACGCGGCTGTCGGTGTGGGTGGGCAAGGACGCGGCCTCGTCGGAGTCCGCCGGTGCCGGGCAGTTCGTGGTCAAGGCCGACGACCAGGAGATCACCACCCGGCAGGCGAGCGTCAGCGACGCGCCGCAGCACCTCGAGGTCGACATCTCGACCGTCGGCAGGCTGACGCTGCTCGACGTGCGCGCGAACAAGGACGCCGACAACGCCTGGGGCACGCCGCGGGCGTACTGCACCGCGCCGCCCGGCAAGTCCCGGTCATGAGCTGACGGCGAACTCCGGCAGCGTCATCGCCGAGTGCTCGGGACGACCGGCCTCGGCGGGCATCGTCGTGCGCTCGCGCAGGACGGCGTTGCGCGCCGCCAGCGCCTCGGCCGTGCCGGGGAACAGCTCCGCGTTGCCCTGCTGCACCAGTGCCTGGTTCGCCTCGACGAACGGCCGCGTCTCGCGTTCGTAGGCCTCGAACGCGGTCGTGTGGTCCCCGGCCGTGGCCAGCCGGCCCGCCAGCACGTACGCGCCGACGAGTGCGAGGCTCGACCCCTGCCCGGTGAGGAACGACGGCGCGTAGGCGGCGTCACCGACGAGCGCGACGCGACCGGACGACCAGCGCGGCAGGTGGATCTGGCTGACGGTGTCGAAGAACAGGTCGTCCGCCCCGCGCATCGCCTCGACCATGCGGGGCACCTCCCAGCCGTCGCCCGCGAAGGTCGACGCCACCAGGTCGCGCTGCGCCGCCGGGTCGCGGAACGCGCCGAACGGCGCCTCGGGGCGGGCGAAGCTCAGGAACCCGTGCACGGTCTCCGCCTCGCCCACCGCGTACTGCACCGCGGACCGGCCGGGCTCGTTCCACATCAGGCCCTCGTGGGAGAGGCCGAGGCGGTTGGGCATGGTGAAGCCCGCGAAGCAGTAGCCGAGGTAGTGGTGGAACCGCTCCTCCGGGCCGAACGTCAGGGCGCGCACCCCCGAGTGCAGCCCGTCGGCGCCGATCACGTGGTCGTAGGTGCGGCTCAGTCCACTGTGGAACGTCACGTCCACGCCGCCGTCGTGGTCGTCCAGGGCGGAGATCGAGTCGTCGAACAGGAACTCCACGTCGTCGCGCACCACGTCGTGGAGGATCTCGGCGAGGTCGCCGCGGCGGACCTCCAGGTCGTCGGTGTCGCTGCGGGTGAGCGTCTCGGCGCTCATCGACGCGACGAAGTCGCCGGCGCTGTCGACGAACGTGATCCGCCGCGTGTTCACGTGCGCCTCCCGCAGCCGGGGGAGCAGGCCCATCCGCTCGACGACGCCGAGCGCGGTGCCGCGGATGTCGATGGGGTAGCCGCCGCCGCGCAGGGTGTGCGACTTCTCGACGACGGTGACGTCGAACCCGGTGCGCCGCAGCCAGTGGGCGAGCGCGGGCCCGGTGATGCTGGCGCCGGAGATGAGGACGCTGGTCACGGGTGCCTCCAGATAACTAACTTAGGTATCCTTTTTCGTCGCGCGCTGATCGCTACGGTTGCGCGGGACTGAGTCGAGCATATACCTAAGTTAGGTAAGTAAGGTGTGAGATGAGCGAGGGCCTCGATCTGGCGGCGGTGCTGCCGCAGCTGATGCGGTTGGGCACGGTGTTCAACCGCAGCCAGCTGGTGGAGCGGGCGATGGAAGAGGCCGCTGTGCCGGTGGACCGCCCGGGCCTGACCGTGCTCATCACGCTGCGCATGGCCGACCGGCCGCTGCGCGTGGGGGAGATCGCCGCGCGGATGCAGGTCGTCGGCCCGCACGTCACCCGGCACCTGCACGACCTGGAGCGCGCCGGCCTGGTCCGGCGCGTCGTCGACCCGGACGACCAGCGGGCGCGGCTCGTCGAGCTCACCGACGCCGGCGCGGGAGCGGCGGGCCGCTACCTGGACACGATCCTGGGCTGGTTCACCGGCGCCGTGGCGGACTGGCCCGCGGACGACCGGGCCACGTTCGGCCGGCTGCTCAGCCGGTTCGTGGCCGACCTGCAGGAGCGGGTCGCGGACCTCGACTGACCGCGACCCGCCGCCGGCTCAGGCCTGCACCGCAACCGCGGACTCGCGGGGCAGGCGGCCCAGTTCCGCGGTCGGGCGGCGGAACGTCTCGCGCCCGGTCGCGATCGCGGCGGCGCTCAGCGCGCAGATCGCCGCCGTGAAGATCGCGACGCCGATCCAGTCGTCGCGCCCGGAGCCGATCGTGGCCACGACGCTCGGCGCGAGACCGGCGATCGCGAACCCGATCTGCGTGCCGATCGCCATGCCCGACAGGCGGACCTCGGTGCTGAACATCTCGCCGTACAGCGACGGCCAGATGCCGTTGACCGCGGAGTAGGCCACGCCGAACAGCAGGATGCCGAGCGCGAACACCAGCCCGTACGAGCCGGTGGAGATCGACCACAGGTAGGGGAAGATCAGCACCGTGCACGCGCCGCAGCCCGCGAGGAACACCGGTTTGCGGCCGATCCGGTCGGAGAGCCCGGCCAGCAGCGGGATGGCGGCGAGCGCGACGAGGTTGGCGAGCACGCCCACCCACAGCATGGGCGTGCGGGCGAGGCCGATGGTGTTCACCGCGTAGCTCAGCGCGTAGACGGTGAAGATCGTGCTGACCGAGGCGATCGTGGCCGCGACGACGACCCGCAGCACGTCCGCCCAGTGCGTGCGGAACAGCACGGCGGCGGGCAGCTTGGCCACCTCGGCACGCCGGAAGGCGGCGGTCTCGTCGATCTTGCTGCGGATGACGAGCCCGACGACCACGACGACCGCGCTGCACCAGAACGGCACGCGCCAGCCCCACGTCAGCAGGTCGTCCTGGGGGAGCGCGGCCACTGGCAGGAAGATCGCCGTCGCGAGGATCTGCCCCGCCTGCGTGCCGCTCAGCGTGAAGCTCGTGAAGTAGGCCCGGCGGTGCTCCGGCGCGTGCTCCAGCGACATCGAGTTCGCGCCGGCCTGCTCGCCCGACGCCGAAAGCCCTTGCAGCAGGCGGAGGACGACGAGCAGGGCCGGTGCCAGCACCCCCGCCGTGTCGTAGGTCGGCAGGCAGCCGACGGCGAACGTCGCGAAGCCCATCAGCAGCAACGTGAAGACGAGCACCTTCTTGCGCCCGAAGCGGTCGCCGACGTGGCCGAGCACGAACGCGCCGAGCGGGCGGGCGAGGTAGCCGACGCCGAACGTGGCGAGGGCGAGCAGGGTTCCCGTGGCCGGATCGGCGGCGGGGAAGAAGACCTTGTTGAACACCAGTGCAGCGGCTGCGCCGTAGATGAAGAAGTCGTAGTACTCGAGGGCGCTGCCGATCCAGGCTGCCAGCGCAGTCTTGCGGGCCATCGATGTGGTCACGGCGTACTCCGATGTACGATCTAGTTAGTTAACTCAAGGTGGGATACGTCACCCCCGCGTGTCAAGGGTTGGGTTTCAGCTGGTCAGGTAGTCGATCAGCATGTCACCGAGCATGCGTCGGTAGTGCTCGCGCCGGTCGGGGTCGAGCATGTCGCGGCCGAAGATCGCGGCGAACGTGTGCCGGTTCGCGAGCCGGAAGACGCAGAACGAGCTGATCACCATGTGCACGTCGAGCGGGTCGGCGTCGGTGCGGAACCGCCCGGCGGCGCGGCCCCGTTCGAGGATCTGCGCGAGCCCGTCGAGCGCGGGGTTCGCGAGTCCGGCCAGCACCTCCGACCGCGCGATGTGCTCGGCGCGGTGGATGTTCTCGATGCTGACGAGCCGGATGAAGTCGGGGTGCGCCTCGTGGTGGTCGAAGGTCAGCTCGGCGAGCCGGCGGAGGGCGTCCTCGGGTTCGAGGTGCTCGACGTCGAGCTCGGCCTCCAGCGCCCTGATCGCCAGGTAGGCCTTCTCCAGCACGGCGATGTAGAGCTGTTCCTTGCCGCCGAAGTAGTAGTAGATCATCCGCTTGGTGGTGCTGGTCCGTTCGGCGATCTCGTCGACGCGCGCGCCCGTGTAGCCCTTGTCCGCGAACTCCCGCGTGGCAACGTCCAGGATGTCGGCGCGCGTGCGGTCCTTGTCCCGCTGGCGCTCGGCATCGGACGACGACGGTGCGGCCACCGGGCCCCCTTCGATCTGCGGACGACCTGCCGACTCTAGTCGAGCCCTTCCTGCTCGCCGGGTGGTGCGCTACCGTTAACTCACTAGTTCGTACATTGCGGGGAGGCTGGGTGACCCACTACCTGATCGGGTTGATCGGCTCCGGCATCGGCCCGTCCCTGAGCCCCGCCCTGCACGAACGCGAGGCGTCCCGGCTCGGCCTGCGCTACACCTACCGCCTGCTCGACCTCGACGTGCTGCGCCAGCCGGTGGGCGAGGTGCTGGCCGCCGCGCGCGCCGAGGGGTTCCACGGCCTCAACATCACCCATCCGGGGAAGCAGACGGTCGTGCCGCACCTCGACGACCTGGTGCCGGAGGCCGCGGCGCTCGGGGCCGTCAACACCGTGGTCTTCGCCGGCGGCCGCGCGGTCGGCCACAACACCGACGCCACGGGGTTCGCGCGCAGCCTGCGCCGGGGCCTGCCGGACGCCCGGACCGGCTCCGTCGTCCTGCTGGGCGCGGGCGGGGCCGGTGCCGCCGTGGGCCACGCGCTGCTGTCCCTGGGCACCGAACGCCTGGGCGTGCACGACGTGGTCGAGGCTCGCGCCGAACGGCTGGTCGAGGCGTTGCGCCGCCGGTTCGGCGCCGGCCGGGCCTTCACCTGCACACCCGGCGCCGTCCGGACGGCCGACGGCCTGGTGCACGCCACCCCCACGGGCATGGCCGCCCACCCCGGCCTGCCGATCGACGTGTCCCTGCTGCGCGAGGAGCTGTGGGTCGCCGACGTCGTCTACCGGCCGCTGGAGACCGCCCTGCTGGCCGCGGCCCGCGCGCGGGGCTGCCGCGTGCTGCACGGCGGCGGCATGGTCGTGCTCCAGGCCGCCGAGTCGCTGCGCCTGTTCACCGGTGCCGACCCGGACGCCGGCCGGATGCTCGCGCACTTCGCGGAGCTGGAGGGGGAACCCGCCCATGCGTCCTGACCCGCGCACCGCCATCGCCACCGTGTGCCTGTCCGGCACCCTGGACGACAAGCTGGCCGCCGCGGCGGGCGCGGGCTTCGACGGCGTCGAGCTGTTCGAGAACGACCTGGTCGTGTCCCGCCGCGGTCCCGCCGAGATCCGCCGGCGCTGCGCCGACCTGGGGCTGACCGTCGACCTGTACCAGCCGTTCCGCGACTTCGAGGCCGTGCCACCGGACGTCCTCGCCGCCGGCCTGCGCCGCGCCGAGCGCAAGTTCGACGTCATGACCGCGCTGGGCGTCGAGACCGTGCTCGTCTGCTCGTCGGTGTCCCCGGACGCGATCGACGACGACGACCTCGCCGCCGAGCAGTTGCACCTGCTGGCCGAACGGGCCGGCGAACGGGGACTGCGCGTCGCGTACGAGGCGCTGGCCTGGGGCCGGCACGTCAACGGCTACGAGCACGCCTGGCGCATCGTCCGCCGGGCCGCCCACCCGGCTCTCGGCGTCTGCCTGGACAGCTTCCACATCCTGTCCAAGGGGGACGATCCCCGGGCGATCCGCACGATCCCGGGTGACAAGGTCTTCTTCCTGCAACTGGCCGACGCGCCGACGCTCCCGATGGACGTCCTGCAGTGGAGCCGCCACCACCGCCTGTTCCCGGGGCAGGGCGACTTCGACCTGACCTCGTTCACCCGCGACGTCCTCGGCACCGGGTACGCGGGCCCGCTCTCGCTCGAGGTCTTCAACGACGTCTTCCGCCAGGCCGACCCGCACCGGACCGCGGTCGACGCGATGCGGTCGCTGCTCGCCCTCGAGGACTCGCTGGGGCTGCTGGACGTTCCCGCCGCGCCCGTGCCGTCCGGCTTCGCCTTCGCCGAGGTGGTGGGAAAGCCCGACCTCGCCGCGCTCGGTTTTGCCCGCACCGGCGCGCACCGCTCGAAACCGGTGGAGCTGTGGACGCAGGGCGAGGCCCGCGTGCTGGTGAACGCGCACGGCGAACCCGGTTCCATCGGAGCGCTCGGGATCACCGTCGCCGACCCGGCCGCGGCGCGGCAGCGCGCCGAGACCCTGCTGGCGCCGCCGCTGGAGCGCACCCCCGGCCCCGGCGAGGCGCCGTTGACCGCCATCGCCGCGCCGGACGGCACGCAGATCTTCCTGTGCGACGGCGACGACTGGCTCGCCGACTTCGTGCGGGCGGACCTCCCCCTGTCCGGCGGACCGGCCGCGGGGCTCACCGGCATCGACCACGTCTCCCTGACGCAGCCGTTCGACAGCTTCGACGAGGCCGCGCTCTTCCACCGCGCGGTGCTCGGCCTGACACCGGGCCCCACCGCCGAGTTCGCGGCCCCGTTCGGCCTGGTGCGCGGCCGGGGCGTGAGCGGCACCGGCCTGCGCCTGACCCTCGACTGCGCGCTCGTCCGCCGCGGCGGGTGGGCCCCGGCGGTCGACGCGCCGCAGCACATCGCCTTCGGCTGCGCCGACGCGGTCGCGTCGGCGCGGGAGCTGCGGCGGCGGGGCGCACGGCTGCTGGACGTCCCCGCCAACTACCACGACGACCTCGCCGCCCGCACGGACCTGCCGGACGAGCGGGTCGAGGCGCTGCGGGAGAACTCCGTGCTGTACGACCGCGACGAGCACGGCGAGTACCTGCACTTCTACACCGAGCTGGCCGGCGCCAGGGTGTTCTTCGAGGTGGTGCAACGGATCGGCGGCTACCGCGGCTTCGGGGTCGTCAACGCTCCCGTGCGGATGGCGGCGCACCACGAGGCGCGCCGGTCCGCCGGGAGGTGACCGTCAGACCCCGGCCGCGTCGCGCAGGGCGTCCGCGCGGTCGGTGCGCTCCCACGGCAGGTCCACGTCGGTGCGGCCGAAGTGGCCGTACGCGGCGGTCGCCGCGTAGATCGGGCGCAGCAGGTCCAGGTCGCGGATGATCGCCGCGGGGCGCAGGTCGAAGACCTCGGTCACGGCCTGCTGGATCTTGAGCGGGTCGACCGTCTCCGTGCCGAACGTCTCGACGAACAACCCGACGGGGTGCGCCTTGCCGATCGCGTAGGCGACCTGCACCTCGATCCGCGTCGCGAGTCCCGCGGCCACCGCGTTCTTGGCCACCCAGCGCATCGCGTACGCGGCGGAGCGGTCCACTTTGGACGGGTCCTTGCCGGAGAACGCGCCGCCGCCGTGCCGCGCCATGCCGCCGTAGGTGTCGACGATGATCTTGCGGCCGGTCAGGCCCGCGTCGCCCATCGGGCCGCCGACCACGAACCGGCCGGTCGGGTTCACCAGCAGCCGCACGTCCGACGTGTCCAGCTCCAGCAGCGCGACCTCGGGGGCGACGACCTGCTCGCGGACGTCCACGCCCAGCAGCTTCTCCAGGTCGACGCCGTCGGCGTGCTGCGTGGAGACGACCACCGTGTCGAGGCGCACCGGCTGGTCGCCCGCGTACTCGATGGTGACCTGGGTCTTGCCGTCCGGGCGCAGGTACGGCACCGAGCCGTCCTTGCGGACCGCCGTCAGCCGGCGGGAGAGCCGGTGCGCCAACGCGATCGGCAGCGGCATGAGCTCCGGTGTGTCGGTGCACGCGTAGCCGAACATCAGGCCCTGGTCGCCCGCGCCCTGCCGGTCGATCTCGTCGGCGGAGGCGGACACCCGCTCCTCGTAGGCGGTGTCGACGCCCTGCGCGATGTCCGGGGACTGCGCACCGATCGCCACGTTCACGCCGCACGAGTGGCCGTCGAAGCCCTTCGCGGACGAGTCGTAGCCGATCTGGAGGATCTTCTCCCGCACGATCGACGGGATGTCCGCGTACGCCTCGGTCGTCACCTCGCCCGCGACGTGCACCTGACCGGTCGTCACCAGGGTCTCGACCGCGACGCGCGAGTGCGGGTCCTTGCTCAGCAGCGCGTCGAGGACCGAGTCGCTGATCGCGTCGCAGATCTTGTCGGGATGTCCCTCGGTGACGGACTCGCTGGTGAACAGCCTGCTGCCGGTTACGGCGTCCACGGCTCTCCTTGACTGGTCGGTGGTCCTCAGGTGGCGAAGCGGCCGATCGCGACGAACGCGGCCAGCGCGGCCAGCACGAGGTTGGTGGGAACGGACTTCGGCTCGTCGCGGCGCAGGTGCACGACGGCCGCTCCCAGCTGCAGCAGAG
Source organism: Lentzea sp. NPDC060358 (assembly GCF_042725365.1). Lineage (NCBI taxonomy): Bacteria > Bacillati > Actinomycetota > Actinomycetes > Pseudonocardiales > Pseudonocardiaceae > Lentzea > Lentzea sp. NPDC060358. The sequence continues at coordinate 8,754 of NZ_JBHXCW010000228.1, forward strand.
CGAGACCGGTCGCGGCCAGCGGCGTGAGCACCGGGGCGATGCCGGTCAGCTGGGGCAGCACGAGGCCGAGCCCGCCGAGCGCCTCGACGACGCCGATGAGCTTGACGCCCGCGGGGGAGAAGTCGTTCATCCACGCCAGGTTGTCGTGTTTGAGCATCGAGTCGCGGGAACGGACGGCCTTGGTCGTCCCCGCCGCGACGTAGAGCAGCCCGAGAGCGCCCGCGACGACCCACAGCGCGATGTTCATGCGACGGCCCTGCTCGGCTCTACCGCGGTCCTGGTCACTGCTCGCTCCTCCTGCCGCTGCGGCGAGACGGCTCCGGGCACATCTCCCGGGAGAACATGCCGGTGCCGCGCGGCGGCATCAACCCCTAGTGGACGGTCGGTGCCCCGGGGGTCCGGGGTCCGTGCCGGGAAACCCCTGTGGGGGTGGGGATCGCACAGGGGCAGTGAGGGGTGTCGGGCGTGCCGGGGACGTCGCTAGCGTCGGAACAGGAACACATCCGTCATCCGGCCGCGTCCGTTGTCCGGTTGCGACCGAAGGAGAGGTGGCCATGAACTCGTTGTCCGACGCGGTGCTCGCCGGTGCGGGGGAGGAGGAGCTCGAGCGCCTTCCCCTGCCGCGCGAGTACGTCGCCGCGCACCTGCGCGCCGAGGACGTCGCGATGTTCCGGGGCGTGGCGGACAAGGACGTGCGCAAGTCGCTCCACGTCGGCGCCGTCCCGATGCCGGAACTGGCACCGGACGAGGTGGTCGTGGCGGTGATGGCCAGCGCGGTCAACTACAACACCGTGTGGTCGGCGATGTTCGAGCCGATCCCGACCTTCCGGTTCCTCCAGCAGTTCGCGGCCCAGGGCGGCTGGGCCGCGCGGCACGACCTGCCCCACCACGTGGTGGGGTCCGACGCCGCGGGCGTGGTGGTCCGCGTGGGGTCGGGCGTGCGGCGGTGGCGAGCGGGCGACCACGTGGTGGTCAGCCCCGCCCACGTCGACGACCAGGAAGCGGCCTCGCACGACGACGGCATGCTCGGTGCCGAGCAGCGCGCCTGGGGCTTCGAGACCAACTTCGGCGGGCTGGCGCAGTACACGCTGGTGCGGGCCAGCCAGCTGGTGCCCAAGCCCGCGCACCTGACGTGGGAGGAGGCCGCGTGCAACACGCTGTGCGCCGGCACCGCCTACCGCATGCTCGTCGGTGACCACGGCGCCAGGATGAAGCAGGGCGACGCCGTGCTGATCTGGGGCGCCGCGGGCGGTCTGGGCGCCTACGCGGTCCAGTTCGTGAAGAACGGCGGGGGAATCCCGATCGGCGTCGTCGGATCCTCCAGCAAGGCGGAGGTCCTGCGCCGGCTCGGGTGCGACTTCGTCGTCGACCGCCGCGAGATCGGCCTGGACGACAGCACGGGCGACGACCCGGCGAAGGTGCTGGAGGTCGGCAAGAGGCTCGGCGCCGAGATCCGCCGCCGGATCGGCCGCGACCCCGACATCGTGTTCGAGCACGTGGGCAGGGCGACCTTCGGCGTCTCGGTGTTCGTGGTGCGGCGCGGCGGCACGGTCGTCACGTGCGGGTCGAGCACCGGCTACCACCACACGTTCGACAACCGCTACCTGTGGATGAAGCTGAAGAAGGTCGTCGGCAGCCACGTGGCGAACCTGCAGGAGCAGGTCGAGACGAACCGGCTCATCGCGAGCGGCGCCGTGGCCCCGACCATGTCCGCGGTCTACCCGCTGGCCGAGATCGGCGAGGCCGCCCGGCTCGTGCAGACCAACGGCCACCTCGGGAAGGTCGCCGTGCTGTGCCTCGCCCCCGAGCGCGGGCTCGGTGTGACCGACCCGGTCCTGCGCGCGCGGATCGGCGAGGACCGGATCAACCCATTGCTGTCGCTCGCGAACGCGGAAGGTGGAACGACGTGAACCGGACGGTAGGGGTTCTCGGCACCGGGTCCTACGTGCCGGACGGGGTCGTCACCAACTCCGACGTGGCGGCGCTGGTGAAGGACGCGGACCCCGAGTGGATCGTGCGCAAGACCGCGATCAGGGGCCGTCGCTGGGCCGCCGACGACCAGGCCACCTCCGACCTGGCCGCGCACGCGGCGCGCCGGGCGCTGGAGCACGCGGGCCTGACCGCCGACCGCGTCGACCACCTCGTCGTGTCGACGTCGACCGGCGACTTCCCCCAGCCCCCGACGGCCTGCCTGGTGCAGCACCTCATCGGCGCGAACTCCGCCGCGAGCGTGGACGTCAACGCCGTCTGCGCGGGCTTCGTCTACGGCCTGGAGATGGCGCGGGGCCTGGTCCTCGCCAACCCCGGCACGCACGCGCTGGTCATCGGCGCGGACCTCTACTCGAGGATCTTGGACTTCGACGACCGCCGCACCGCCGTGCTGCTGGGCGACGGCGCCGGCGCGGCCGTCGTCGGCGAACTGCCCGAGGGCGACGGGATCCTCGGCATCGACCTGAGCAGCCACGGCGAGGCGCAGGACCTGATCAAGGTCGCCGCGGGCGGCAGCCGCCGGCCCACGACCGCGCAGACGGTGGCCGAGGGCGGGCACTACTTCACGATGAACGGGCGCGGTGTCCGCGACTTCGTGATGGACAACGTCCCGCCGGCGCTCGAGAAGCTGCTCGCGAAGTCCGGTCTGACCGTCGAGGACGTCGACTGCTTCGTGCCGCACCAGGCCAACGGCGTGCTGCTCGACGGGCTCGTGGAGCGCTGCGGGCTGGGCGGCGCGCACACCGCGCGGGTGGTGGAGGAGTACGGCAACCTGGGCAGCGCGTCGGTGCCGGTCGCCCTGGACCACGCGGTCCGCTCGGGCGCGGTGGCCGACGGCGACCTGCTGCTGCTGGCCGCGTTCGGCGGCGGCATGTCGGTCGGCACGTGCCTGCTGCGCTGGAGCGACCCGGAGACCCGCCGGTGAGCGCCGTGCGCAGGGCCGGCGTCGTGGGCTGCGGCCTGATGGGCGCCGGTGTCGCCGAGGTGTGCGCGCGAGCGGACCTCGACGTGCTCGTCCTCGCACCGTCGGCGGAGTCCGCCGGTCGCGGTCGCGCCCGCGTGACCGAGTCGCTGGACCGCCTGCTGCGCAAGGGGAAGCTCACCGAGCAGGAGCGGGACCGGGCACTCGGGCACGTCGCCTTCACCACCGACATCACCGCGCTGGCCGACCGCGACTTCGTGCTGGAGGCCATCGCCGAGAGTGCGGCGGACAAGGCGGAGCTGTTCAAACGGCTGGACGAGGTCGTCATCGACCCCGCGGCGGTCCTCGCCTCCACGACGTCGTCGGTGTCGATCTCGGCTCTCGCCGCGGCGACCACCGATCCCGGCCGGGTCGTGGG
>NZ_JBHXCW010000229.1:0-12025 GCF_042725365.1 Lentzea sp. NPDC060358
CCCGACCCCCCCCGGCCGCTCGACCAAGCCCGGTTGCAGCCCGCCGTGCTGGACGCCGCCCTCCGCGCTCACCCCGCCCGCGCCCGGCTACAACGGCCCCGGCGCGACGACCCCGGGCGGCTCGACCAAGCCCGGCGGCAGCACCCCCAGCGTCAAGAGCCCCGCCGCGTTCACCCCCACGGCTCCCGGCTACAACGGCCCCGGTTCGACGACGCCGGGTGGCGGCGGGAAGCCGGGCGGCCTGCCCGGCGGTGCCACCCCTGGTGGTGCCACTCCGGGTGGCGTCGGCGGCGGTGTCGGCGGCGGCGGTCCGAAGGCCCCCGCGGCGTTCACCCCCTCGGCTCCCGGTTACAACGGCCCCGGCGCGACCACGCCGGGTGGCCAGGCCGGCGTTCTTCCCCCCGGCACGCAGAACGGCGCCGGCGGCGCGGCCGGTGGCCCGCGCGGCGGCACGCCCGGCACGTCGCCGGGCATGGCCCCGCCGATGGCGCCCGGTGGCGCACCGGGCGGCGCGGGCGCGGGCGGCGGTGAGCGCGGCGGCAACAAGTTCGGCGGCTCCGTGCCCGGTGCCAACAAGGGCGCGTTCGACGCACCCAAGCCCCCCACGCCCGACAGCACCATCACCAGGGCGCCCGGCAGCTCGTCCTCGACTCCCCCGCCCGCGCCGAAGCCGAGCATCCCGGCGGCGTTCACCCCGACCGCGCCCGGTTACAACGGGCCCGGCGCGGTGCCCGGCTCCACCGGCGGCACGACTCCCGGCTCGACGCCCGGCTCGACTCCGGGCACCACCCTGCCCGGCACCACCCCCGGTTCCACGCCCGGTGGCGCGACGCCTGGTGGTGCGACGCCTGGCGGTGTCACCCCCGGCGGCGCGACCCCCGGCGGTTCCGCGCCCAAGGGGTCCGTGCCCGGCATGCCCGCCGTTCCCGGAACCCCCGGCTCGCCCAGCGCTCCGGGAGCCCAGACCCCCGGCCCGCAGGCCTCGGCCGTCAGCGCACCGCCGCAGGGCGGCCCGCGCGGCGGTGCCACGCCCGGCCCGATCACGTCTCCCGCCGGCGGTGCCAACCCCGGCGGCATGGCCCCGCCCATGGCGCCGGGCGCCCCCGGCGCGGGCGCGACCGGCGGCGAGCGCGGCGGCAACAAGTTCGGCGGCTCCGTCACCGGCGCCAACAAGGGCGCGTTCGACGCACCCAAGCCCCCCACGCCCGACAACACGATCACCAGGGCACCCGGAACGTCGTCCTCGACGCCTCCCCCGGCGCCGAAGCCGACCCCGCTGTCGCCCCCGCCGAGCACGACGTCGCCCAACGCGTCGACCGCTCCGCCCGCGCAGACCCGCCCGGCCCCCGCAGCACCGCCGGTCACCACCCCCGCGCCGAACACGCCGCCCGCCCAGACGCCACCGGCCCAGACGCCGCCGGCCCAGTCGCGCCCGGCTCCGGCCGCACCCCCGGCCAACGCCCCGGCCCCGGCACCGAACACGAACACGCCGCCCCCGGCGCAGACGCGTCCGGCTCCGGCCGCACCTCCGGCTCCCGCGCCGGCCCCGGCACCGGCACCGAACACGCCGCCTCCGGCGTCTTCGCGCCCGGCCCCGCCGCCGGTCAGCGCACCGCCGGTCAACACGCCGCCCGCCAACACGCCGGCTGCCAACACGCCGCCGGCCAACACGCCACCGGCGAATGCTCCGGCAGCCAACACGCCGCCCGCCAACACGCCACCGGCGAACACCCCGCCGCCCAAGGCGGACACGGCACCGGCGCCCCAGCCGAAGGCGGACACGCCGCCCCCGGCCCAGACGCGCCCGGCCCCGGCCGCGCCGCCCGTCAACACGCCGAACCCGGCACCGGCCACCACGCCGACCCCGGCACCGGCACCGGCACCGGCACCGAACGTGCCGCCGCCCGCCCCGGCGCCGGACACCAGGTCCGCGCCCAAGCCCGACACGGCCACGTCCCCGCAGCCGAAGGCCGACACGCCGCCTCCCGCGGAGACGCGTCCGGCTCCGCCGCGCCCGGTGCCCGGTGGCTGGGCGCCGTCGACCGGCGTCGACCACAAGAGCCCCGCCCCGGCCCCGGTCACCGACCACACCAACGCCAACGCCATGTGGCCGCCGGCCGGCCCGCGGCCGGGCAGCGTTCCCAACGTGCCCGGCGTCGTCGGGCCGCCCCAGGGGATCTTCGCCCCGAACCCGCCCGCCGCGGACTCGCTGCGGCCGATCGCCGACGCGGCACCGCCCAAGGAGTCGCACACGACGCCGCCGGCGGCGCCGGACGGACCCAAGTTCGGGCCGGAGAACAAGCCGTTCGAGCCGCCCAAGCCGGGCCCCTCGCCCGACCCGTTCCCGGTGAAGCCGATCAAGGCGTCGCCGAACCTGCTCGACCTGCTCGACCCGCGCGGCTACCCCGACCCCGCCAACCACGGCAAGCCCGGCGGGCACAAGGCCGACGCGGCCTGGCCCGCCACCACCATCGACGGCAAGCCGTGGGCGGACCTGCAGAACCTCACCCCCGACGAGAGCCGGAAGTGGATCGACCACCTCCGCAACGTCCTGGCCTCCAAGCCGGACGGCGCCTTCTTCTGGTCGGGCAACTACTACGACTCCGACGGCAACCGCATCTCCGTGATGAACGAAGCGGAGTACATGGCGAAGGCCGACGGGCGCAACACCCTCGAGGGCACCCTCGACGACAAGGCCATCAAGCTCCCCGGCTGGGGCAACACCTCGCCCGAGGGCAAGGCGGTCTGGGACAGCGTGTCCGCGAGCCTCGCGCACGGCGCCAGCGGTGACGTTTACGTCCTGCTCGGCCCGTCGCGGCGGCCGGACAACGTCTTCCACATGACCGAGTTCCCCATCCTGCAGCAGAACCCCAACGTCGAACGGGTCATCACCGTCGACGTGCACACCAAGGAAGAGACGGTGATCTACACCAAGACACCGCCTGCCGACGCGCCGCCCGCGAACACGCCTCCGGCGAACACCCCGCCCGCCAACACGCCACCGGCCAACACGCCACCGGCGAACACCCCGCCGCCCAGCACCCCGCCGGCGAACACCCCGCCGCCCGGGCAGGAGACGGCACCGCCGGCTCCCGGCAACACGGACACGAGGTCCGCGCCGCCGGCGCCCGGCAACACCGACACGCGATCCGCTCCCCCGGCGCCCGGCAACACCGCCGCGACGCCGAACGCCGACGCGAACGCCAAGCCCGACGCCGACAGCAGGCCGAGGAGCGGCCCTGAGACGACGCCCGGCGTCGACACCAGGCCGAACACGGACACCAACACGTCCGCGGACAACAACCGGTCCACGCGCACCGACGTGCCCGCGCAGAACGACGGCCCGGCCCCGGTCAGGGACACCCCGGCCACCCCGCCTCCGGCGAGCGCTCCCCCGGCGTCGGCACCTCCGGCGTCAGCGCCCCCGGCACCGCCCGCGCAGAACACCGCCCCGGCACCGGCCAGGGACGTCCCGGCGACCCCGCCTCCCGCGACCCCGGCTCCCCAGGCGGGCGCTCACGCGGCACCGCCGGCGCAGAACCAGAACACCGGCCCGGCCCCGGCCAGGGACGTCCTGGTCGCCCCGGTCCCGCCGCCCGCTCCGCCGGCACCCGCTCCGGCCGCCCGCGAGTCGAACCGCAACCCCGACGGCACCCGCAAGGACGTGCCGAAGGTCGGCGCGCCGCCGGCCGCGACGCCGCCCACCCCGGAGTCGCACCAGGGCAAGGACGTCCGCACCGACGAGTCGTGGCGGCACGACCCGGCCAAGACCGCGGACTGGTCCAACCCGAACAACCCGGCCGACCGCAGCACGTGGGCCGACCGCCGCAACGACACCGACGTCCGCACGGTCGACGTCACCGTCCACGACGTGCGCACCGACAGCACGCCGACGAACGTCAAGTCCTACCAGGGCCTGATCAACTACGACCTGCGCCGGATCGAGACCAGCCCCGGCAGGTTCGTGCAGGAGTACACCGTCAAGGTGCACCTCGACCCCGCCGCGAACGTCGACGCCGACGCCCTCGCGCAGGTGCGGCAGAACGCCACCGACGGCGTGAACTCGTTGCTGAACCAGGGTTTCCGGCTCCCCAGCGGCGACCAGTTCCACCTCAACCTCGAGTTCACCGACAACGCCGCGGACGCCCACACCACCGTCAAGGTCGACAAGGACGTCGCGAACCCGGACCAGACGCACTGGAACCCCGCCACCGGCCCGGAGGTCCTCGCCCACGAGACGCTGCACTACCTGGGCGTCCCCGACGAGTACAGCGACAGCTCCCGCGTCTTCCAGCAGCACGACACGAACTCCGGCGTGCACCAGGACGACGGCGGCCTCATGGGCGCCGACGTCCACCTGCCCGACCCCGGCGTCCGGCCGCGGCACCTGTGGCTCGTCGAGCGCACCGCCACCAGCCAGGTGATGGTGCCCGACACGACGCTCGAGAAGCCCGGCCCGGCCACGGTGCCCCCGCCCGCCGGGTGGACCCCGCCCGCCGAGGTCCGGCAGGACGGCACCGCCACCCCGGACACGACGGCCCGCCAGGACACCTCCACCCCGGACCAGGACGTCCAGACCCGCCCGGTGTCCAGGCCGCAGGGCCAGCCCGCCGACCTGGACAGCGCCTTCGCCGACCTGGGACTGGGTCCGGTGGACTTCCGGCACAACCAGGCGTTCACGAACCTCGCGGGCGGCCGGATCGACCTGCCCACCAGGGACAGCCACCTCGCCGGCCTCAGGCAGAGCGTCGAGGAGGGCAGGCCGCCGTCGTTCGTGGTCAACATGATCGTCGGCCACGACCAGCTGGGCGGCATCAACGACGTCATCGACGCCGTCACCAGGGACGCCGGGGACCTCGGCAAGAACATGGTCTTCGTCATCGGCGTGAACGGCCGTGCGGACGCGTCGAGCGCCGGCATGGACGCCAACATCGACCGGGCGAACCAGGACGTCGCGAACCGGCAGGAGCCCATCGCGCTCGTGCCGCTGCCGAAGTTCACCGAGCAGAACTTCCCGTACGGCAAGATGCGCAACGGCACGATGCACAGCGGTGCCACCAAGTTCGCCATCGGCGCGTTGAACGGCAGGGACACCCACCCGTACCTGTCCATCCAGGACTTCGACACCGGCTCGCGCCAGGTGCCGTCGGGCAAGGACGTCTTCAACCACCTCAGCGACACGCTGAACTCGTCCGAGGCCGGTCCGGTCCGCCCGCTGATGCACGCGGGCGGCTACCGCGTCGGCGACCCGGACGCGCTGGTCGCGGACGTCGAGAAGCGGATCGCCAAGGCCCAGGCCGAGCTCGACGCCGACCCCGACGTCAAGCCGGCCGCCCGCGCGGAGAGGCAGCGCAAGCTCGACCTCGCCCGCGACCACCTCAAGCCGGAGAACCGCGAGGCGTTCGTCCGCGGGTTCCAGCAGTCGATGAACGACGACATGGACGCCAGGACCCGGCTCGCGGACTCGGCGCCGATGGTGCCGTACTTCCCGGAGCCCAACCTGTTCGTCGACGCCAACGCCACCGTGGTCGACCCGTCGGTGCGGTTCAGCGACGGCCTGGCCGAGTTCAACGGGCTCGCCCAGTCGATGAACAGGTTCGCCGGCGCGGAGCTCGTCGACATCCACACCCACGCGCTGCCGAAGCCGGACTCGACGAGGGCGCTGCAGGATGCCCGGGCCCAGCTCGAGAACGACATCGCGGCGCAGGGCGGCACGCCGAGCCCCTCCCAGAGCAAGGCGCTGGAGTCGATCGACGCGAACATCGCGGCGAACCAGGACCCCGTGCGGGAGTGGGCCGACAACAGGGACACCGTCGGTTCCGCCGTCGACGTCGACATGCAGACCAACCGCAACCCGTTCCGCGGGGAGAACTTCACGTCCGACTTCGTGGACGGCGCGGTGGCCACCGACCTGTCGCGCATCGCCTTCGAGTGGGCCAAGGCCGACGGCAAGACGTGGGCCCAGTCGCACGTCAACCCCGGCACGCCCGAGAGCAGGACGTTCGGCTTCGACCCCGCCGGGGACCGCCCGGCGGTCCCGCCCAAGGCCGAGGTCGACCTCAAGGCGGTCCGCGAGGACTTCGCGTCGAAGCAGCACGCCCAGCGCGAGGCCCAGCAGCTCGTCGAGCACGACTACGACGTCGACCCGCAGACCGGCAGGCACACCGAGACCACGAGGACCGGTGGGTGGACCCCGTCGAGGTCCGACGCGCTCAAGCTCGGCTACGAGGACAAGAACACCCTGACGCCGGCCGTCTCGACGCCCGCCCCCGGCGGCGGTCACATGGGTGTCGACCCGCAGCACACCACCGCCGCCGAGCCCGGCCCCGCGTACCGGCGCAACAAGCTGGTGCCCCGCACGGAGGACCAGCTCGGCCACATCGACCCCGCGGCCAAGCAGCAGAAGACGGCCACGGTGCTGAACGTGGCGCTGTCGGACAACAACAGCGACGTCACCCGCACGTTCGGCACGCTCCGGGACGGCGTGCTGCCGCAGGTGGGCGCGCCGCGCGACAACGGCCTGTTCGCCGCGGCGCACAGCGCGCTCGAGAAGGAGGCCAGGGCCGCCGCCAGGCAGGGGACCGGTGGTGGCCGGGGCAGGGGCCGCGGCGGCAAGGCGCCGGCCGCCGCACCGGTGCCGACGCCGTCGGACCTGCGCCGGGGCACGATCGGCCAGGGCTTCGACGCCTCCCCCGACATCACGACCCAGATCGCGAACTTCCGCCAGGAGCACCGGCTCGAGAACGGCCACCTGGTCAACGCCTTCGTCGAGCCGGGGCCGACGCAGCCGACCCCGCTCCCGGCGTCGTTCCAGCGCCAGGACGGGTACGACCACCCGGTCGACAACACCGGCACGCCCGGCACCGAGCCGACCCCGCAGGAACGCGCGGCGCAGGACCGGGCGGACGCCGCCGAGCAGCACGCCGACAACCTCAAGGCCGCCAAGGCCGAGGAGCTCGCCGTCACGCTGCTCGCGACGCAGCTCAAGCGGCCGGTCGTCGTCCACACCGCCGACGGCGCGATGACGGTCGAGCCCCTCCACGACCGCAAGCCGCAGGTCCTCGACCACTCGGCGCCGGCGGACAAGGTGGCCGCGGCGGACTGGACCGCGCCGCGGTTCGGTCCCGCCCTGCACCTCGACCGGGCCCCGAACCCCAACGGCAGGTCGACGTTCCAGCCGCACGACCCGGCGAACCCGCCGTGGCCGGTCGACGGTCCGTCGCACCGCCAGGCGCCGCCCGCACCGCAGCCCCGCGGGACGGACACGCCGGCGTGGTCCGAGCCGCAGACGCGCCCGGCCCCGCCGAACGGCACCGCCGCCATCGGGGAGACGTCCCAGACCCAGACCGCGACCCAGGCGCCGCCCGCCGCGCCGGCGGTCGTCGTCGAGAGCCACCTCGAGGCGCTGACGGCCGACGCGATGCAGCACGCCTCGCCGCTGGCCAAGGCGGTCGAGGCCGAGCTGCGCGACAACCCCGGCCGCTACCTCGACCACGAGGCCGGATTGGAGCTGCTGCAGGCGTCGGTCGTGCTCGACACCAGGGCCGACGACGTCGCCGCGCTGATCCAGCGGCACGGCGTGGACGCGGTCGCGCGGGCGTTCAACTCCGCCTTCTCCCGGCCGGTCTTCGAGAACGCGCAGATCGAGGCGTTCGGGGACCTGGACACGCCCGAGCGCCGGGCGGCGTTCGACGGCTGGGCGCACCGGATGTGGGAGACGATCGGCAACACGCCCGCCTACACCGGCGACCCGGCCCGGCTCGCCGGTGAGATCTTCAACCACGAGAAGGGCTACAACCGGGGCACGAACTTCGCCCAGGACGAGGCCCTCGTCGACGCCATCGGCGCGCCGCCGCTGGCCGACACGATCGCCGCGACCGCCGTGTACGGCACCGACCCGTACAGCCAGGCGCTGTGGACGCACAAGGTCCTCTCCGACGCCCGGATCGTCCCGCACGACGCGCAGGTCGGCCCGGCGGCGTTCACGCAGGCCGTCACCGACAACAGGGCGGCGCTGGAGACCGCGCTGGGAGTCGGGCTCGACGAGGCCAAGATCGCCGAGCTCACGGCCCAGCTGCAGGAGGACGGCATGGTGGCCGACGACCGTGGTCCCGCGGCCGAGCCCGAAGCCCAGGCCGAGCCCGCAGCCCAGGTGGACACCGGCGAGGTCGTCGCGCAGGAACCCGCTCGCGAGCTGACCGAGGCCGAGTTCCAGCTCCTCGCGCTGACCGACGACGCGATGGAGCACGCCACCCCGCAGATGAAGGCGGTCGAGGCCGCCCTGCGGTCGGACCCGGCCAGGTACGTCCACCACGAGGCGGGTCTGCACCTGCTGCGCGCGTCGGTCGTGCTGCACACCAGGTCCGAGGACGTCGCCGGGCTGATGTTCTTCTACGGCATCGACGGCGTCACGGACGCGTTCAACGGCCTGTTCGAACGGCCGGTCATCGAGACCGAGCAGCTGGAGGCGTTCGTCCAGCCCGGCGGCAACGCGAAGTTCGAGAGCTGGTCGCACCAGCTGTGGGACACGATCGGCAACACGCCGTCGTACGCGGACGCCGACAAGCTGGCGATGGACGTCTTCAACCACGACAAGGGCTACAACCGCGCGTTCAACATGGCGCAGCAGACCGCCCTCACGGACGCGGTGGGCGCTCCGGCGCTCGGTGACGCCATCGCCGCGACCCCGCCGGTCGGCGGCGACGTGGTGTCCAGCGCGTTCTGGGTGCAGAAGGTGCTCGGCGACGCCCAGGTCCTGCCGGACACGAGCGTGAGCGCCGCGGAGTTCACCCAGGCCGTCGGCGACCACCGGGCCGAGCTCGGCGACGCGCTGGGCGTGCAGCTCGACGACGCCGCGATCGCGGAGCTGAAGTCCGTGCTGCAGGACAACGGCATGGTGGCCGACGACGTGACGCCGTCCGCTCCCCCGGCGGACGCGGACACCGGGACCGCCCCGGCGGACACCGACGTGGACGCCGAGACCGCACCGGCTGAGGCCGGCGTTCACACCGACCCCGCCCCAGCGGCCACCGACGTGGACACCGAGACCGCACCGGCTGACGCCGACATGGACACCGACCCCGCTCCGGTGGCCGCCGATGTGAGCACCGAGACCGCGCCGGCCGGCGCGGACACCGATGTGGACAGCGGGACCACTCAGGCGGCCTCGGCGGGCCCGCGGCCGGTGGGCAGCGCCGACTCCAGCGTGCTGTGGTTCGACCCCCGGCACGAGACCGCCGCGGACGGCGGCGCCACCTCCCCGGCCCCGCCGAGGAGCGTGGAGCCCCCGCAGGCCACCCGGCCGAACCAGGCCGCGCCGAACCCGGCCGGGCCGGCACCGACCGCCGGAGGGCCGGCGGCGTCCGACCACGTCGGCACCACCCAGCGGCAGCTGCGGTACCTCCACGAGGACGTGCTGGCCCGCCAGCCCGCCCCGCCGGTCACCGCCAACGGCCTCTACGCCGCGGTCGGGCAGGCCAGGAACATCGACCCGGCGGTGCTGCGGCAGCAGGTCGTCGGGCTGGCCGCGGGCCACCGGGCGGTGACGAAGGCCGTCGCCGACTGGACCGTCAGCAGGCCGATGCACCAGGGCCACCTCAACGGCGCGCTGGTGGAGAACCTCAACTGGCACATGCAGTCCGACCCGAACGAGAACGCGGGTGCGGGCAGCGCCCGCGACCTGGTGGCCCACCTGATCGCGACGCAGCTGAGCGTCAACGTCCGGATCCACCAGCCCTCGGGCCAGCCGGTGCTGCTGCGGCCGATGGGCCCGCCGTTCGAGGAGACCGTCGACGTCGACATGGTGATCGACGGCCGCCAGGTGACCTACCGGCCCCACCGGCCACTTCAGCAGGACGTGCGGATGGATTAGCGTGACCTGCGTGGACGAGTTCGCGGAGGCGCTCCGGACGGCGATCACGAACCGTGGTCTCGGTCTGGAGCGCCTGCGCGAGCACCTGTCGCAGAACGGCGTGTCGGTGTCGCTCGCGACGCTGAGCTGCTGGCAGACGGGCCGCAGCCGGCCGGAGCGCACGAAGTCGCTGCAGGCCGTCGTCCACCTGGAGCACATCCTGAAGGTGCCGCCGGGCCACCTGTCGGAGCTGCTCGGGCCGCCCCGGCCGCGGGGCCGCTGGCTGCGCAGGGCCCCGGCGCCGCTGTCGGCGTTCTGGCCGTCGCCCCGGCCCGTCGAGCACGCGCTGCACGACCTCGACACGCAGTGGGACGACCAGCTCCTGCGCGTCAGCCAGCAGGACTTCGTGACCGTCGGCGCCGACCGCACCGAGCGGAGCTTCCGGTCGCGGCAGGTGCTGTCGGCGTCGATGAACGGGCCCGACCGGTGGGTCGTGATCATGCACGTCGACGAACGCGACCAGCCGTTGCCGCTGGTCAGAGCGTTGAAGAACTGCACAGTCGGCCGGGTGGTGACGGACGAGGCCGAGGGGTTGCTGGTCGCGGAGCTGGTGTTCGAACGGCCGCTGCTGCGCGGCGAGAGCATCGTCGTCGAGCACGAGATCGTGCCCAGGGCGGCGTGCCCGCCCGCGACGACCTACGAGCGCAAGTTCCGCCTGCCGACGCGCGAGTACGTGCTGGAGGTGACGTTCGAGGGCGCCCCGCCCGCGTCCGTCGTCCAGCTGGCCGACGGCTCGGCCGTCACACCCGGCCGCACGCTGCTGGACGTGGCCCTGGACGTGCCGCCGGGGGTGCGCGGCTTCCGCTGGACCTGGTAGCTCACCGCGTGCGGAACCGGCGTGACGACGGGACGAGCGCGGCGGCCGCCGGGACGGCGAAGCAGACCACCGCGCAGGCGCCGAGGACCGCGCTGACGCCGAAGTGAGCGATCGCCGGGGCGATGAACGCGAGGCCGACCGGCGCGAGCCCGTAGGACAGCAGGAAGTCGAGCGACGACACGCGGGCGAGCTTGGCCGGGTCGACCTCGCGCTGGACGGCCGTGAACCAGGGGACGTTGAACAGCTCGATGCCGACGCCCGTGACGGCGTAGGCGGCGACCACCACGACCGGGTGCACGGGGACCAGCAGGACCAGCGGGACGAGCCCGTAGAGGGCGAGGCCCGCGAGCGCGACCCAGCCCGCGGCCCTCGGCCGCCAGCGGCCCATCAGCACCGCGCCCGCCAGCGCGCCCAGGGTGTACGCGGTGGTGGCCGCGGCCAGCACCGCCTCGGTGTCGTAGCGGTCCCTGCTGACCAGCGGCAGCACCACGGCCGTCGCGGAGTAGCCGGTGGCGATGACGGCGGTCAGCGCGCCGAGCCCGGCGAGCAGCCACGGGTGGCGGCGCGCCTCGCGGATGCCGTCGAGGAAGTCGCCGGCGAAGCTCGGGCGGGTCTTCGCGGGCTCGGGGGTGAACCTGCCCTTCGGCGGGACCAGTGCGGCGACCAGCCAGACGACGGCGGTCGCGGCCAGCAGCCCGCGGGCGTCGGCCAGCAGCGCCGCCAGCGCGGTCAGGCTCGGCGCCACCAGCGTGGTCACCCTGATCGCGAGGGTGGTGGCGGCGTTGGCCTGCTGGCGGCCCTGCTCGGGCACCACCTCGGCCACCATGGCCTGGAACGCGGGCCGGCAGGCGCCCTGCCCCGCTCCCACGACCGCCGCGGCCACCGCCATGAGCAGCAGCGACCTCCCCATGCCGAGGGCGATCACCGGTGTGACGAGCGCGGCCGTGAGGCACGACCAGAAGACGACCGCGCGCCGGGGGTGGCGGTCGGCCAGCACGCCCGCGACCGGCACGGCGGCCAGGAACCCGATCGTCCTCGTGGCCAGCACCACGCCCAGTTCGACGGCGGTGATCGAGCGCTCCAGCACCGCCAGGCCCAGCACGAACGGCAGCGCCCACATCGCGAGGCCCGAGGCCGTCGTCCCTGTCCACAGCCGCAGGAACGCCGTGTTGCGGAAGACGGACGTCGCTGTCTGGCGCTCGGTCACTGGGCTCTCTCCGGGTGTCGGGGGCCCTGCCAACATCCCACCTGGCACCGCACAGCACAACGGACGGCCACTCCCCCGCGCCGTGCGGGAG
>NZ_JBHXCW010000230.1:0-11985 GCF_042725365.1 Lentzea sp. NPDC060358
GACTGCCACAGCATGAAGCCGGAGAGTCGCTGCTCACCGGACGTGCGGATGATCAGGTCGGGGTCGGGCTGCCCGGAGGTGTAGAGGTGCTCCGCGATGTGGTCGACGTCGAGCACCTCGGCCAGCTCCTCGATGGTGCCGCCGCGCTCGGCGTGCGCCTGCAGGAGCTTGCGGACGGCGTCGGCGATCTCCTGCCGCCCGCCGTAGGCGACGGCCACGTTGACCTGGATCCCGGTGCGGTTCCTGGTCTTGTTCGCCGCGGTGGTGAGCCGCTCGGCGTGCTCCTTCGGCAGCATGTCGATCGCGCCGACGTGCCGGACGCGGAACGGGTTGCCGTCCTCCGCGAGCTCGTCGGTGATGTCGGCGATGATGTCGAGCAGCGGCGCGAGCTCGGCGGTGTCGCGGTTGAGGTTGTCGGTGCTGAGCATCCAGAGCGTGACGACCTCCACTTTGGCGTCACCGCACCACTCGAGCAGCTCGAGGATCTTGCGAGCGCCGGCCCGGTGCCCGTGCGCGACGTCGGTGAAGCCAGCCTCTCGAGCCCACCTGCGGTTGCCGTCGAGGACCACGCCCACGTGCTTGGGCACCTGTGTCCCGCTCAACTCGCGCCGGAGAATCCACTCGTAGAGGTGGATAGCGACATCTTTCACACGGGTCCGGAGTGCCACGCCAGAAGAGCGTACGCCGTGCGGGCTTCATCACTGGGCATCGGCCCGAAACCTACGGTCGCGTAACCTAGGACCCTGTGACCACAGCGACCATTCCTCCACAGCCCGGACTGCGGCCGCGCCTTCGTGGGTGGCTGCACCTCTGGTCGTTCATAGCCTCGGTGGCGACCGGCGCGACCCTCATCGCCCTCGCCGCGTCCACGGTGTCCGCCAGAGCGGCCCTGGCCACGTCCGTCTACGGCGCGACGGTGCTGGGCCTCTTCGGCGTCTCGGCGCTGTACCACCGCGTGACGTGGCAGTCGGACCGCGTGCGCACGTGGATGAAACGCCTGGACCACTCGATGATCTTCGTGTTCATCGCCGGCACCTACACCCCGTTCGCGCTGCTGGCGATGAACCCCTCGACGGGCTCGACCGTGCTGTGGGTGGTGTGGATCGGCGCGCTGCTCGGCGTGACGCTGAAGCTCGCCTGGCCGCACGCGCCGCGGTGGCTCGGGGTGCCGATCTACATCGCCCTCGGGTGGGTGGCCGTCTTCGTGCTGCCCGAGCTGCTGCACCACGCCGGGGTTGCCGCACTGGTGCTGCTGCTGGTGGGCGGGGCGCTTTACACCGTTGGGGCGGTGTTCTACGCGACCCGGTGGCCGAACCCTTGGCCGCAGGTGTTCGGGTACCACGAGTTCTTCCACGCGGCGACGGTGGTGGCGGCGATCTGCCACTACATCGCCATCTGGCTCGCGATGTACTCCTGACGGACCCGTGACCCGGTGCCGGACGAACCGGCACCGGACCGAGAACGCCCTCAACGCCCCCCGCGCGCCATGTGCAGCACGTCCAGAGCCGAGTCCAGCTGCTCCTCGGACAGCTTCGACGGCACGTGCCCGCGCTCCAGGACGACCTCGCGGATCGTCTTCCGCTCCTTCAGCGACTGCTTCGCGATCGAAGCCGCCTCCTCGTACCCGAGGCACCGGTTCAGCGGCGTCACGATCGACGGCGACGACTCGGCGAGCTCCTGCATCCGCGCGACCTGCGGTTCGGCGCCGAGCAGCACCTTGTCCGCCAGCAGGCGGGCTACGGCGGCGAGCAGGCGGGACGACTCCAGGACGTTGCGCGCGATCACCGGCAGCATCACGTTCAGCTGGAAGTTGCCCTGCGAGCCGGCGAACGCGACGGTCGCGTCGTTGCCGATCACCTGGGCCACCACCATCATCGTGGCCTCCGAGATCACCGGGTTGACCTTGCCCGGCATGATCGACGAACCCGGCTGGAGGTCCGGCAGGGCCAGTTCGCCCAGGCCCGTGCGGGGGCCCGAGCCGAGCCAGCGGAGGTCGTTGGCGATCTTGAACAGGGCCACGGCGCCGGCGCGGAGCTGGCCGGAGATCTCCACGACGCCGTCCTGGGTGGCCTGCGCCTCGAAGTGGTCGCGGGCCTCGACCAGCGGCAGGCCCGTTGCGGTGGCCAGTTCGGCGGCGACCAGGGCGCCGAACTCGGCGGGGGCGTTCAGGCCCGAGCCGACTGCCGTGCCGCCGATCGGGAGTTCGGCCAGGCGCGGAACCGAAGACCGCAGCCGCTCCACCGAATAGCGCACCTGCGACGCCCAGGCGCCCGCCTCCTGGCCCAGCGTCACGGGCACGGCGTCCATCAGGTGCGTGCGGCCCGACTTCACCAGCGACGACCACTCGGTGGCGCGGGTTTCCAGCACCTCCAGCAGGTGTTCGAAGGCCGGGACCACGTCGGTGACCACGGCTTCGGTCGCGGCCACGCGCAGGGTGGTCGGGAAGGTGTCGTTGGACGACTGCGAGGCGTTGACGTGGTCGTTCGGGTGCACGTCGCGGCCCAGGGCTCGGGTGGCGAGGGTGGCGATGACCTCGTTGGCGTTCATGTTCGACGACGTGCCCGAGCCCGTCTGGAACACGTCCACCGGGAAGTGCTCGTCCCACGAACCGGCGGCCACCTCGTCGGCCGCGGTGGCGATGGCTCCGGCCACGTCTTCCGGGAGGACGCCCAGGCGGGCGTTCGCGCGGGCCGCGGCGCCCTTCAGCAGGCCCAGGGCCCTGATCTGGGCCCGGTCGAGGCCTCGACCGGAAATCGGGAAGTTCTCGACCGCGCGTTGGGTCTGGGCGCGCCACAATGCGTCGACCGGAACGCGAACCTCACCCATCGTGTCGTGCTCGACGCGGAACTCCTGTTCAGACATACCACGAGTCTCTATCGTCGATCACAGCACTGCCACCCACCACTGGCAGAAGGGCCCTCTCATGGAGCGTGACGTCGACCTCCTCATCGTGGGCGCTGGTCCCACGGGGTTGTTCGCCGCCTACTACGCAGGCTTCCGGGAAATGAACGTCGCGGTGGTCGACGCCCTGCCGGAACCCGGCGGCCAGGTCACCGCGATGTACCCGGAGAAGATGATCTTCGACGTGGCCGGTTTCCCCGCGGTCCGCGGGCGCGACCTCGTCGCCGGACTGGTGGAGCAGGCGGCGCAGTTCAAGCCGGACTACCTGCTCGGCCGGCAGGCGCGCACGTGCGAGTCCGGTGAGGACGGTCTGCGGATCGGGCTCGCGGACGGCACGTCCATCAACACCAAGGCCGTGCTCATCACGGCCGGCATGGGCGAGTTCAACCCGCGGCCGCTGCCGGCGGGCAACGGGTGGCTGGGGCGCGGCATGGTGCACTTCGTGCCCGTGCTGGCCGAGCACGCCGGGCAGCACGTGGTGATCGTCGGTGGGGGCGACTCCGCGTTCGACTGGGCGCTCGCGCTGCACCCGATCGCCGCCAGCGTCACGATCGTCCACCGCAGGGCCAACTTCCGCGCGCACGCCGCCACCGTGCGGCAGGTGCGGGAGCTCGGGATCGAGATCATCACCGACGCCGAGGTGCTGGCGCTGCGCGGCGACCCTCTGTCCGAAGTGGACATCAAGGTCAAGGGCGAGGACGTCAAGACGCTGCCTGCGCAGACGGTCGTCGCGGCGCTCGGCTTCACGGCCGATCTCGGGCCGATCGAGTCGTGGGGGCTGGAGCTCGACCACCGCGCGGTCGTCGTCGACACCACCATGAAGACCAAGCTCGACCGGATCTACGCGGCGGGCGACGTCGCGCAGTACCCCGGCAAGGTCAAGCTCATCGCCACCGGGTTCGGCGAGGCGGCGACCGCGGTCAACAACATCGCGGTGCTGCTCAACCCGTCCGCGCACCTCTTCCCGGGGCACTCGAGCGACGGCAGCTGAGCGGTGCCGGGCGCGTGGCTCTCACGCGCCCGGCAGCGGCGCCGGGTCGTGCTTCGCCAGGTGCTGGAAGATGATCGACGTGCGGAAGCCGACGATCTCCTTGCGCGGGCTCAGCTTGTCGAACAGGAACGCGTGCATGTGCTCGTTGTCCTGGGCGCCCACGTGGATCAGGAAGTCGTCGCTGCCCGCCATCACGAACACCGCCTGCACCTCGGCGAGGCCCGCCGCGAACGTCTTGAAGTTGTCGATGACGACCCGGTTGAGCGGCCGCACCTGCACGGACACCAGCGCCTGCACGCCCCGGTTGAGCGCGGTCGGCGCGATGTCGGCGTGGTAGCCGCGGATCACCCCGCGTTCGCGCAGCAGGCGGGTGCGCTCCAGGCACGTCGACGGCGCCACGCCGACCTTGCGGGCGATGTCGCGGTTCGACTGCCGGGCATCGCGCTGCAGTTCCCGCACGATCGCCGAATCAAGTTCGTCCACCGCTCACCCCCGAAACCCGCTGCCGAACAAAGTTCGACGACCCGCCGTCCAGTCCGGTGTTCACCCTAACTTCGAGGTCAAAGCATGACCGAAGTTCGGGGAGGACGCAGATGTGGGAACACGAACGTCTCGTGGTCCGCACGGGCGCGCGGTCGGGGATGACGACGATGGTCGCCCTCCACTCGACGCGGGCGGGCTCGGCGGTCGGCGGGTGCCGGATGAAGGCCTACGAGCAGATCACCGACGCCGTCGCGGACGTGCTGCGGCTGTCCAAGGCCATGACGCTCAAGTGTGACGCGGCGGGGATCCCGCACGGCGGAGCCAAGAGCGTGATCGTGGTGGACCGGCCGCTCACGCCGGAGCTGCGGCGGGACGTGCTGCTCGACCACGCCGACCTGATCAACGAGTTCGCCGGCAGCTACCGGGCCGGACCGGACGTCGGCACCGGCCCTCAGGACATGGTGGTGCTGCGGGAACTCACGCCGTGGGCCTACTGCCTTCCCGAGGACCAGGGTGGCACGGGCTCGTCGAGCGGGCCCACGGCACGGGGCGTGCTGGCCGCGCTCGAGGCCGCCGCGGAACACACCTTCGGCACGAGCGACCTCACCGGCAGGAAGGTGGTCATCAGCGGGTTCGGCTCCGTGGGCGAGCTGATCGCGGAAGGCCTGGCGGGCGCCGACATCACGGTGTCCGATGTGGACGAGAGCAGGCGGAGCGGCCGGTTCGGCTGGGTGCACCCCGACGAGGCCTACCGGGTCGAGGCCGACGTGCTCGTGCCGGCGGCCGTGGGCGGTGTGCTGAGCCCAGAGACCGTGCGGGACTTGACCGTGAAGCTCGTCGTGGGTCCGGCGAACAACCAGCTCACCGACGACAGCGTCGCGGACCTGCTGGCGCAGCGGGGAATCGTGTGGGTGCCCGACCACGTGGCGAGCGCCGGAGGCGTGATCTACACGCTGGCGCGGGAGGACGACGGCGACGACCACGAGACCGCGCTGAAGCGGGTCGACGTCATCGGGACGACCGTGCGCAGGCTGCTCGCCGGACGCTGACGGACGTGCTGCTGCCCACCGGCGCCTCCACCGGTGGGCAGCTGTGCCGGGCGGAACCGGTCAGGGCAGAACCTGGACCTTCTCGCCGACCATGAGGTTGTCGTAGAACACCTGCGACGCATCCCAGGACATCCGGATGCACCCGTGCGACTGGACGGCGGTGTCGCCCTGGTGGAACGCGATACCGGTCGTGGTGAAGTACACCGCGTTCGGCATCGGGCCGTTGTAGGGGACACTCCAGTCGTTCTTCACCTTGCGCAACACCGAGAACGTGCCCACCGGGGTCTCGTACCCCGGCTTGCCGTGGCTGATGGTCACCGGCCCATAACTGGTGGTGCCGTTGAACACCAGCCACGCCTGGTTCGTGCTCTTCACGAGGCACGCTCCGTTGTAGACGGTGCATCCCGCCTGAGCTTGTGCGGGTACAGCGAAACCGAGGATCAGGAGCACCGTCGCGATCAGAACTCGCATCTCTCATCACCCCTCGGTAGTGGAGTAGCCACTCTGAGGTGATCTCAATCACGAATCCATGAAAACAGCCGATCAGGCGACGACCTGAACCGACTCGCCGATCGCCAGGTTCGTGAAGTAGTACTGCGCCGACGCGCGGTCGAGGTGGATACAGCCGTGCGACGGCTCGGTCAGCGATCCCTCGTGGAACGCGATGCCGCTCTCGGTGAAGTACGTCGACCACGGCATGGGCCCGTTGTACGGGCGGCTCCACTCGTCCTTCACCTTGCGCAGCACCGGGAAGTTGCCCAGCGGCGTCTCGAAGCCGCGCCGGCCGTGCGTGATCGGCACGGGGCCGTAGGCGATCTTGTCACCGCGCAGGACCCAGGTCTGGTTCGTGGAGAGCTGGATGCACGCGCCGTCGCTGATGCTGCACGGCGTCGGCTTCACGACCGGCGGGGGAGGCGGGGGAGGTGTCGAGGAAGGCGGAGGCGCGGCTGACGACGACGGCACCGCCGGCGACACGGCTGAAGACGTTGGTGCGGCGGGAGTCTCGGCCTGCACCGCCCCCTGCGTGCACCCCGCCACCGACAACAACGCGACCGCCACGAGCAGCATCCGCATCGCGAACCCCCTTGCCCGACCCGTCTCTTGTCGAAGTAGACGGCGGGAGGTCCGCCTGGGTTGCACAACGGAGGGCCCGCCTCCCACAACGGTGGGGAGACGGGCCCTGCGGAATGCGGTTACCGGGTTACAGGCCGCCCACGTTCGAGCTGACCCACGAGCGGTAGTAGGAGACGTCCACGTAGATCGACGGCGCCTGGGCGCAGTTCGCGCCACCGCCGGAGCGGCTGGTCGCGCCGATGAGCTCCCAGCGACCGGACACCGACTTCACCTGCGGGCCACCGGAGTCGCCGAAGCAGGCACCCTTGTTGCCGTCGGTGTTGTTGGTGCAGATCTCCGACGCGCCGGAGATGCCGGAGCACCGGCTGTCCGACACGATCGACGTGTTGAGCTCCTGCAGGGTCACCGGGGCACCGCACGCGCCGCGGACCGGGCAGGTCTGGCCCCAGCCGATGATGCGGGTCGCGGTGCCGACCGCGCCGGACGCCGACGAGATGCTGATCGGGGCCTGGCTGACCGAGGTGTTGAGCTGCACCAGCGCCAGGTCGGCGGACGGGTGCAGGACGATCCGCGAGGCGCCGGTGGTGGTGCCGCCGCTGGTGCGGTTCGTGGTGCCGATCCGGGTGCGGATGGAGGCGGCCGAGGAGCCCTGGACGCAGTGCTTCGCCGTGACGACCCAGTTGGCCTTGATCAGCGAGGCGCCGCAGAAGTGGCTGCCCGAGGTGCTCTGCAGGGACACCATGAACGGGTAGACCTGGGTGGCGTTGCCGCCGCCGACGATCATCGGCGAGACCTCGCCGTCGGCGGTGGGAGCCGGAGCCGCGGTGGCCATGGCGGCGCTGGCGAGCAGGGCGCCCGCGGCCACGGCGATAGCGGAGAACAACGAACGTGCCCTCATCGTTGAGTGTCCTTTCCCGAACCCGGCGCAGGGTTGCCGGGGTCAGGACGGAAACTAAGGACGAAAGCGACGAGTCACTAGGGTCACTCGGAGGGTGACCGTCCGTTAACGGTTCACAGATTCACAGGCCCGCTACGGCAGCGGCTGCTGCGCGTCCTCGGGGATGTCGAAGTCGACGGAGGAGTATTCGCGCAGCTTGTGGAGGCTGTGGAAGCCGTCGATCATGCGCACGGTGCCGGACTTGGACCGCATGACGATCGACTGGGTCGTGCAGCCGCCGGCGCGGTAGTGCACGCCGCGCAAAAGGTCGCCGTCGGTCACGCCAGTGGCGCAGAAGAAGACGTTGTCACCGCTCACGAGGTCGTTCGTGGTGAGCACGCGCGACAGGTCGTGTCCCGCGCCGATCGCCTTCTCGCGCTCCTCGTCGTCCTTGGGCCACAACCGGCCCTGGATCGCACCACCGACGCACTTGAGCGCCGCCGCCGCGATGATGCCCTCCGGCGTGCCGCCGATGCCCACGAGCATGTCCACGCCCGAGGTGGGGCGGGCCGCCGCGATCGCACCGGCGACGTCGCCGTCGGAGATGAAGTGGATGCGGGCGCCGGCTTGGCGGACCTCCCGCACGATCTGCTCGTGCCGCGGGCGGTCCAGGATGCACACGTTCACGTCGGAGACGTCGCTGTGCTTGGCCTTCGCGACGCGGCGGATGTTCTCCGCGAGCGGCGCGGAGATGTCGATGACGTCGGCCGCCTCCGGGCCCACGGCGAGCTTCTCCATGTAGAACACGGCGGACGGGTCGAACATCGCCCCGCGCTCGGCGACGGCCAGCACCGCCAGCGCGTTCGGCATGCCCTTGGCCATCAGCGTCGTGCCGTCGATCGGGTCGACCGCGACGTCGCACTCCGGCCCCTCGCCGTTGCCGACCTCCTCGCCGTTGAACAGCATGGGCGCCTCGTCCTTCTCGCCCTCGCCGATCACGACGACACCGCGCATCGAGACGGTGTGGATCAGCTTGCGCATCGCGTCGACCGCGGCGCCGTCACCGCCGTTCTTGTCGCCGCGCCCCACCCACCGGCCCGCGGCCATCGCCGCCGCCTCGGTGACGCGCACGAGCTCCAGGGCCAGGTTCCGGTCAGGGGCTTCGCGACGTCGTTCCGCGGGGGTGTTCACCATTGCGCGCCTCCATGCGACTGCTCAGCGTGCCGGATTTTGTGATCGGCAACTGAATACTCGCACGGGATCAGGCGTCCGAAACGTCCTCCTCGACGACGGCGAGAGCTGCATCGATTCTCTCGCGCGCACCGGCGAGATGCTGCTCACACGTCTTCGCGAGGGCCTCGCCCCGTTCCCACAGCGCGAGTGAGTCCTCAAGCGACAGACCGCCGGCCTCGAGCTTGCGGACGACCTCGACCAGCTCGTCGCGGGCGGCTTCGTACCCCAACGTCTCCGAACTCACGCGGATTGGCTCCTCAGACGGCTCAGCACGGTCGCGACGGCCAGGTCGTAGCCGACCAGCGCCTCCGCGAACTCCTCGCCGTCACCCTCTCGCACCGCCTCGTCGATGAGCGCCTCGGCCTCCGCGACGCGCCGGTACTGCACCGTGCCGGCGGTGGCCTCGCTCAGGTCGTGCAGCGTCAGGATCAGCGTGCGGCGGCCCCTGGTGTCGCAGTCGCCCACCATCGCCGTCCAGCACTCCGCCGCGGCGCGGTTGGCCGCCTCCGCCTTGGTGCGCAGGCCGGACCCGCACGAGCCGGCCGCCTCCATGGTCAGGGGCAGGAACACGGCATCACGCATCATCGGTACCTCCCCCTTCCGAATCGGTTTCCGGGCTCGTCACCTCGGCCCGCACTGCTCCGTCAACGACGCGTACCCGCAGCTGTGTTCCTGCGGGCGCGTCCGTCACAGAACGCAGGACCCCGTCGGGTCCGTCGGGTGTGACGAGTTGCACAACGGCGTATCCGCGGGCCAGCGTGGCGGCTGGCCCGAGGGTCGTCAAGCGGGCTTTGGTCCCGGAGAGGTGGACGTCCTCCCGGTCGAGTCGTTGCGTGACCGCCCTGCGTCCCTGGTCGCGAAACCGCTTCACCTCTTCCGACCTGCGCTCCAGCGGCCCGTGCGGGTCCGAAAGCACTGGTCGGGAGCGCAGCGAGTCGAGCAGCCGGCGCTCGCGGTCCACCCAGCCGTGCAGCGCGCGCCGCCCGCGGTCGCGCATCTGCCGGACGCGTTCACCCTCCTCGGCGACATCGGGAACCACCCGTTTGCCCGCGTCGGTGGGCGTCGAACAACGCAGGTCGGCGACGTGGTCGAGCAGCGGGGTGTCCGGCTCGTGGCCGATCGCGGACAGCACCGGCGTGCGGCACGACGAGACCGCGCGGCACAGCGCCTCGTCGGAGAACGGCAGCAGGTCCTCCACGCTGCCGCCGCCGCGCGCGATGATGATCACGTCGCACTCCGGGTCGCGGTCCAGAGTGGACAGAGCGGTCATCACCTGGGTCACCGCCGCCGGTCCCTGCACGGCGACGTTGACGACGCGGAAGTGCGCGCCGGGCCACCGGTTCCGCGCGTTCGTCAGCACGTCCCGCTCCGCCGCCGACGCCCGGCCGGTGATCAGCCCGATCTTGGCCGGCAGGAACGGCGGCTTGCGCTTGCGGCGCGGGTCGAACAGGCCCTCGGCGTGCAGCAGCTTGCGCAGCCGCTCGATGCGCGCCAGCAGCTCGCCGACGCCGACCGCGCGGATGTCGTCCGCCCGCAGGCTCAGCGTGCCGCGGTTCGGGTAGAAGCTGATCTTGCCGTGCGCGATCACCCTGCTGCCCTCGGTGAGCTGCAGCTCGCGGATCATCGAGGCGTTGCAGGTGATCGACATCGACATGTCGACGCTCGGGTCGCGCAGCGTCAGGAACGCCGTGGAGCTGCGCGCGTTGAGCTGGGTGACCTGGCCCTCGACCCACACGTCGCCGAGCCGGTTGATCCAGTCGAGCAGCTTGCGGGCGACCGTCCGCACCGGCCAGGGGTTCTCCGGCGTGGATTTCGCGTCGGTCACTGTGTCGGATCACCCTGGCCGCTGATCGTGCGGATGCGGCGGTTGAGCATGCCCACGAACTCGGGCCGCGCCTCGTGCGCCTTCTCGTAGCGCAGCAGTTCCTCCAGCTGCTCGACGTCGAGGTTGCGCAGCCGGGCGCGCAGCTGGGCGATCGAGAGCTCGTCGTAGGACGGCAGGAACTCCGGCACCTCGGCGATCGCGCGTTCCTCTTCCTCCCACGGGTCCGCGGCGGGAGTCTCCCGAGAAGTCGTGACGGGCGTCTCGTCCTCGTCGAAGGTCGCCCACTCCGGCTCCTCCTCCGCAGGCCTCAGTCCGGAGAGGACGTCGTCCCCTCGGATGGCGAGTTCGGTCACATGCTGCTGGACGCGCATGGACAGCTGCATCGCCTCGCTGACCACCGTCAACGGGAGTCCGGCGAGCTGCTGCGGCAGCCTGCGGGCCTGTTCGAGGGCGGTCGCGGCGAGGCCGGCGGCGACGCGGACACCCAGTGGCAGTGGCTTCATGCCGCCTAGCCTGCCGCAACTGCACGTCGAATGCCTAGGAACGGGCCTGGGTACCCTGGTGGCATGCCCAAGCGAGTCCTGTTGGCGAAGCCGCGTGGTTACTGCGCGGGCGTTGATCGTGCCGTCGAGACGGTCGAGCTCGCCCTCGAGAAGTACGGCGCACCTGTCTACGTGCGCAAGGAGATCGTCCACAACAAGTACGTCGTGGAGACGCTGTCCGACCGCGGTGCCATCTTCGTCAACGAGACGGACGAAGTGCCCGAGGGCGCTCTCGTGGTGTTCTCCGCGCACGGCGTGTCACCTGCCGTGCACGCGGAGGCCGAGCAGCGCTCGTTGCGCACCATCGACGCGACGTGCCCCCTCGTGACGAAGGTCCACAAGGAAGCCGTGCGCTTCGCCAAGGAGGACTACGACATCCTCCTGATCGGCCACGAGGGCCACGAGGAGGTCGAGGGCACCGCCGGTGAGGCGCCGGACCACGTCCAGCTCGTCGACACCGCCGAGGACGCCGCTCGCGTGGAGGTCCGCGACCCGTCCAAGGTCATCTGGCTGTCGCAGACGACGCTCTCGGTCGACGAGACCATGGTGCGCGTGCGGCAGCTCAAGGACCGCTTCCCCGAGCTGCAGGACCCGCCCTCGGACGACATCTGCTACGCCACCTCCAACCGCCAGACCGCGGTGAAGACGATGGCGCCGTCGTGCGACCTGGTGCTCGTCGTGGGCTCGAAGAACTCCTCCAACTCCGTGCGGCTGGTCGAGGTCGCGCTGCAGCACGGCGCCAAGGCCGCGTACCTGATCGACTACGCCAAGGAGGTCGACCCGGCCTGGCTCGAGGGCGTCGAGACCGTCGGCGTCACGTCGGGCGCGTCGGTGCCGGACCTGCTCGTGATGGAGCTGCTCAAGCACCTGGAGTCGAACGGCTACGACGAGGTCGAGGAGATCACGACGGCCAACGAGAAGATCGCGTTCTCGCTGCCGCGCGAGCTCCGCAAGGACCTGGTCCGCTAGGTCTCCTCCGACTGCGCGAAGGGCGCCGCACCCGGCTCGGG
>NZ_JBHXCW010000231.1:0-11956 GCF_042725365.1 Lentzea sp. NPDC060358
GCGGTGGGCGGCGGGGGCGGGGTGGTCGGCGGCGCCGGCGTCGGCGGCACCGGCGGCGGGGACGAGTTGAAGGCGTCGACCTGGCGGTCCACCTCCGCCTTCGCGTCCCACCACTTCCGCTGCTCGGCGTCGGCGACCCGCCGCGCGTCGTCGAGCTCCGTCTCCGCGTCCCGGATCGCCTTCTCCGCGGCGGCCCGCTCGTCCGCGAGCGCCTTGTGGGCGTCCTCGGCGTCGGTGCGCGCCGCGTCGGCGTCGGCGACGGTCTTCTGCTGCGCCTGGAACTCCGCGCGGGTGTCGACGGCGGTCTTGCGCTGCGCGTCGAGCTGGGCGTGGGCGTCGGTGAGCTGCTGCTGGGCGTCGGTCAGCGCGGTGTGCGCCGCGTCGGCCTCCCGGCCCAGCCGGTCCAGCTCCGCCTGCGGCGCGCCGGCGATCTGCGCGTCGTCGAGGGCGTCCTTGGTCGCGAGCGCGTCCTGGCTGAGCGACGAGAGCCGCGGCGTGAGGTCCTGGATCGTCGCGCGGGTCTGCGCGACGTCCGCCACGGCGGTGTCGAACGCCGTCTGCCGGGCGCGCAGCTCGGCCTCGGCGTTCAGGTGGGTGTCGATCGCCGTGTTGAGCTTCGTCGCGGCGTCGCCGAGCGGCTGGTCGGTCTTCGCGAGCACGGCGGCGGAGGAGTTGATCGCGTCCTGCGCCCGGTGCCGGGCCTCGTCGACCTTCTTCTCGGCCTCGCGCCAGTCGTCGGCCGTCTTCTTGACCTCGGTCTGGGCGTCCTCGAGCGAGTCGCCGAACTGCTGGTGCAGCACCGTCTCGGCCTCGGCGGCGGGCAGGCGCACGCCGGCCGAGCCGGGGACGGTCAGGTCGACCACGCCGGTCTTGCCGCCGACGGTCGCGACCACGCGGTACTCGACGTCGAACTGCACGAGACCGGTGCGCGGCGCGTCCTTGGGCTTGACGGCGCCGCCCTCGGCCTGCGAGGGACCGCCGGAGACCGCGGACGACTCCTCGTTCGCGTGCCGCAGCTCGACACCGCCGGTGCCGAAGTTGACGGTGTCCTTCGGGTCGGTGCCCTGCTTGACCGCCGCGCTGCCCTGGGCGAGGCCCACCGACACGTCGGCGGTGTCGGCGACCTTGCCCTCGCTGGAGGTGTCGGTCGTCCTCGTGGACAGCGGGGTCTCGATCTTGACGCTGTCGCTCAGCGACCCCAGCTGCGGGTTGACGAGCTTCGCGTAGACCTTGACGTCGGCGTCCTGGCCGAACGCCAGCGCCGCCTCCTTGAGCCCCGGCACGTCGAGCGGACCGGAGAGCATGGAGGGCAGGTGCGGCTGCAGGTTCTCCGGGCTGAGGGTGGAGAACAGGCTGTTGAGCGAGCCCGTGCCCTTGCCGGTCAGGCCCTTGCCGGCGCCCGCCTCCGTCATCGCCTTCACGGCGGCGTCGCGCAGGTCGCCCGCGCCGCGCAGGTTCTCGACCGACGCGGACGGGGGCAGCTGCGTGGCGCGCGTGTCCTGCTGGAAGGCGAAGGCCGCCTCCGGCGTGCCGAACTCGGTGCCGCGCCTGCTCGCCGCCGACATGTACGGCTGCGGGGTCCCGCGGCTCGTGGTCGGCTCGGAGACCTTCTGGTTGTCCGCGTGCGTGCGGACGACCATGTCCTGCACGCCGCTCCGGGCCTTCGCGACCTCCTGGGACCCCTTCTCCACGACGAGCTCGAACTCGATCGGCACGGAGTAGCGCGCCGCCGGGCCGCTCGCCGTGCGGGAGTGGCTGAACGCCTCGTTCGCCGAGGTCGTCACCGAGCTGCTCCTGCTCGAGCCGATGTTCGCGCCCGCGCTGACGCCCGCGCTGCCCGAGACGTTCGGGTTCGCGCTGCCCGGCGAGGCCAGGCCCGGTGCCCGCAGGCCGACGCCCCAGCCGGTGCCGCGGCCCTGGCCCGCGCTCTCCTTGCGGGAACCGCCGGTGTTGTGGCTCATGTCGACGCCGTCGTTGACGACCTGGTCGAACTGCGGGTCGCCCGCCTTGGCCCGGAGGGTGACCTGGTACGAGTCCTTGCCGAACGTGCCGGGCTGGTGCACCAGCAGCGGCACGCCGCCGTCCAGGGCGCTGTCGATCATCGCCTTGACGCTCGACGGCGAGTTCAGGTCGACGATGCGCTGCAGGTTGCTCATCGAGTCCTTGAGCACCGAGTCCGGGATCAGCGCGTCGCTGCCGAACTTCTTGGTGTTCGCGGACAGCTGGCCGGTGAGGTCGTTGACCGCGGCGGACAGGTCGGGGACCTTCTCCACGTTGGACAGACCCAGCGCGCCGGGCTCGTTCGGTGCCACCGTCGACGGCGGCGCCATCTTCGGGAAGTCCGGCTTGGGGACGTTCGGCGCCACCTTCGGCAGCGCGCCGAGCTCCCGCGCGACGTCCTCGGAGACGCGGACGAACACCGACTTCGGCATGCTGACCGTCACGCCCTCGGCGTTCGGCGTGCCGCCGTGCACGAAGTTCCCGGCGCGGCTCTCGCCGACGATCGTGAACTCGGCGTCGAGCTGGACCAGCACGGTCCGCGCGTCACCGGGGGTGGTCCTGCCGCGGTCGACGGTGCCGCCGATCTCGCTGGAGTCGGTCTTGCTGTCCGACCACGGCGTGACCTTGCCGGTGACCGCGGCGCCACCGGACCCGGTGGCCTGCGACGGCGACCCGGCGGGCGGCGGGGTGACGTTCGGGCGCACCGGCACGTTGACGCCGGCGGTCAGGTCGACCGACCGGCTCGTCGTGGACGACTCGCCTGCCTTGTAGCCGCCGCTGACCGAGTTGTCGGAGCCCGTGGTGTCCGAGATGGACACGAGCTTCGCCTCGCCCAGCTTCACCGACATGCCGATCGCGCCGGAGCGGTCGGTGACGCGGCGGTCGTACTTGAGGCCCTGCTCCTGCACACCGGTCTCGACGAGCCGCTGCAGGTTCGCCTTGATGTTCTCCGGGGCGAACATCTTGTCGATCTGGGCGCGCGAGGCGGTGCCCGGCGTGGTGAGCGCCGAGTCGCCCTTGGCCGCGCGGTTGAGCGCGTCGATCGCCTGGTCGCGCAGCGCCGTCGTGTTCGCGACGGCCTCCACGTTGAGGAACTCCGGCGACTTCGGCCGGGCGTCCCGCGGGTTCAGCAGGTCCTTGACCGTCGGGGAGCCGTCGAGCTTCGTCGCCCGCGGGTCACCCGGCTTGAAGCCGTCACCGGGGTCGTTCTTCAGCGTCGAGCCGTCGGACACCCACAGGTTGACCTTGCCGTCGATCTTGTCGAGGCCGGCGCCGGTCCTGGCGACGGTCTTGACCTCCGGCGCCTGGAAACCGGGCGCACCGGGCACGATGGTGCGGACCCACGTGCGCGGCCGCGTGAACGTCGTGATCTCGACCTCGAACTCGACGTCGCCCTGGAACACCTGGGCGTCCGCGCTGCCGGGGTTCGACGAGGTGGCGCTGACGGCCGGTCCGGCCGAGGTCTTGTCCGTCCACGAGTGGCTGTAGGACGCGCCGACCTGCGGCGAGGGGCTCAGCGACGCGACACCGGTCTTCACCGG
This sequence comes from Lentzea sp. NPDC060358, assembly GCF_042725365.1. Classification (NCBI taxonomy): domain Bacteria; kingdom Bacillati; phylum Actinomycetota; class Actinomycetes; order Pseudonocardiales; family Pseudonocardiaceae; genus Lentzea; species Lentzea sp. NPDC060358. The sequence continues at coordinate 3,543 of NZ_JBHXCW010000231.1, forward strand.
GATGTTCACCCTGCCCTGCACGCCGCCGGTCCAGCCCTTGGTGGTGCTGGTGTTCGCGTCGAGCTTCGGGCCGGTCGTCGTGGAGTCGCTGACCGCGTGCTTGTCCGCCTGGCCGAGGTGCTTCGTGCCGGACAGCTTCGCCTTGACCGTGACGTTGACGTAGGTGTTCGTCGTCTTGCCGGAGTTCTTGAGCTGCACCTGGACGCCCGGGCCGAGCAGGCTGTCCATGTTCGCCTTCAGCGCGGCGGGGGAGAGGTTCGCGGTCAGCTTGCGCTGGTTCGCGAGCTGCTCGGCCACGTCGCCGAAGCCCTGGCCCTTGCTCGACCGCGGGTTCGCGTCCGGGTTGTTCCACTTCGGCAGGAACTTCTCGAAGCCGGGCAGCTCGCGCAGCGCGGTCTCGACCTGGCCCTGCACCTGCGTGGCGGGAACGAACTCGCCGACCTTGGCGTTGCCGGCCGCCAGGGTGTCCGCCACGTACGGCGGCAGGTGCCGGGTGTCCTTCGTGGCCGGGTCGGTGGTGGTGTTGCGGGTGCCCTCCGGGGTCGGCAGACCCACGGCGCCGGCCTCGTTGAGGCCCATCCGCACGTGCGTGGTGACCTCGATCTTCACCGGGTCGCCGCTCGGGGTGCGGACCTCGACCTCGGCCGTCACCTCGTAGAGACCGGTCTCGCCCTTCACACCGATGCCGGTCTTGTGGCTGCTGCTCGAGCCCGCGTTCACGCCCTCGGCGGTGCGCGCCGAGTAGTTCACCGTGGCGCCGACCGTGCCGCCGACCTGGCCGGGCACGCCGATGTTGCCGCCGAAGCCCGCGTTCGCGTCGAACCCGGTCTTGGTGGACGCGGACACACTGCTGCCCCAGGCGGAGGTGTCCTTGATGTCGAGCGCCGCGCCGTCGTGCGTGCCGACCAGCTTCGCGTCCTTGAGCGTCGCGGTCATCTGCACCGCGGCGCCCTTGCCGGCGTGCGGGCTGATCAGGTCGGGCGAGGTGACGAAGCCGCCGAGCATCGCCGGCAGGTTGGCGCGGATCGAGGTGGGCGACAGGAAGTTCTGCAGCGCCTCGCGGCCGGGCGAGCCGACCTTCGTGATGGACGGGTGCAGCTTCGCCGCGACGTCCTCGAACGCCTTGCCGGAGTCCTTGACCACCACGGCTTCCGGCACGACGTTCTCGGCCTTCGTGCCCCACGCCGCGTCGGCGGGGGTGACCGCGGCCGACGACCTGCCGGAGTCGACCATCGTGCTGAGGTCCTTCGGGACCTGCAGCGTGACGTCCGGGCCGGTGTTCAGCGTCGCGAACTGCTTCGGGTTGCCGGACGCGTCGGTCACGGTGATCTCGTAGGAGACCGGGACGGTGACCTTCACCGAGCCGTCGTCCGAGCCCTTGATCGCGCGCTGCTCGGTGATCGAGTTCGTCGTCGACTGCGACACGGCGGGCGTGGCGAGCGCGGCCTTGCCGCCCACGGACCCGTACGGGCCCATCGCGGTGCCGGCCGTGACCGAGCCGCCGACGTCGTTGGACGTGGCGATCGTGTTCGTCGTCGTGGACGCGGCGGCGGCCTGGTAGTTGCGGTCGACCTTGGTGCCGGCCGCGTCGGTGACGGCCGTGCTCGCGTCCGCGTGCATCTCGGCGCGGATGTTCGCCTCGAACCAGGAGCCGCCGATCTTCACCTGGAAGTTGCGGCCACCGCCGAGGAACGTCTCGAAGTCGTTCTCGACGGCGTCCTTGATGCGGGCTGCGTCGGCCGGCTTGATGCCCTGGATCTCGGCCACGACCGCGTCCGCGCCGCGCACGTCGGTCGGCGTGATCGAGCCCAGCGCCTTGTTGTCCTGGAAGAAGCCGGGCAGGTTCGTGCCGGGGACCTGGCCGACCGGCTGCGGCGCCGCGGTGGTCATCGGGACGACCGGGTTGGGCGTCGGCCTGGGCGGCGCGGGGCGCGTCTGCACCTCGGGCCGTGCCGTCACCTCGGGCTGCGCGGTCTCCGGCACCGAGCGGGTGCCCTGTTCCGGCGCGGGACGCGTCTGCACGTCCGGTGCGGGCGGCGCCGGACGGGTGTCCGGCTTCGGCGGCGCGGGGCGGTGCTGCACCTCGGGCGTGCCGGCGGCGCGCTCGTCGCGCAGCTGCTGGGTGAAGTCCCGGAACGCCGTGAGGTGACCGGTGGGGTGGCCACCGGCCGCGGCGTCGCGGATCTTCTGCTCGGCGTGGCTCTGCACGGCCGCGAGGTCGGCGTTGCCGAACTGGCGCCAGCCCGGCGCGTTCGGGTCGGCCGGCAGCGTCAGCGCGTGCGCGGTGAGCGAGGCGTCGCGGTTCGCCGTGAGCTGGTCGACCCGGTTCTGGTGCCACCGGACGTCGCGGTCGGCCCGCGCCCGGCGGTCCACCTGCTCGTCCAGCATCGCCTGGGTCTTCAGGGCGTTGGGCACCAGGTCGGAGGCGTTCCACCGGGCCCGGTCGGCCTGCGCCTTGGCGAGGCCCTCCCTGGCGATCTGCGTGCGCTTGTCGTAGGTGCTGGGCGGACCGGCGTTCCTGGCCACCTCGGTCATGCCCTGGACGGCGGCGAGGCGGTCCGCGTCACGGCCGTAGGTGGTCTGCAGGTCCCGCAGCGTCCTGGTGTCGAGGCCGTACAGCGACGCCTCGAACGACCGCGCGGGCGTGCCCTCGTGGACGGGGCCGAAACCGCCGGGCACGACGAGGTCCATGTCCGGGTTCGCCGGCAGGGCGGCCGGGTCCTGCATGAACGGCCCGCGCTCGGGACGGACCTCGGCCGCGGGTGCGGGCGGGGCGTCGTTCTGCCGGGCCGGTGCCGGGGCGTCGGCGTCGGCGGCCGGGGCGTGGTCCGGGGTCGCCGGGGGAGCGTCGACCGGAGCGAACGCCGCCGAGTCGCCGATCCGGATCTCCCGGACGGTGTCGAACAGCTGGTCCAGCTGCGGGGTCGGCTGCCCGCCGATGCGCGCGTCGCGGATGAGGTCCGTGACGCGGTTCTCGACGACCTCGACGTCCTGCGGCGACATCGACTGCCAGCCGGGCGCGTTCGGGTCGGCGGGCAGGGTGAGCGCGTGGGTCGTGAGCGCGTCCGCCCGGTCGAACTGCAGGTTCATCAGCTCGTTGTGGAGCTGCCGCTGGTGGTCGATCAGCCGCTGCTGCTCGGCCTGGCGCTGCGCCTGGTCCGAGCGCATCAGCTCGGACTTCAGCGCGTCCGGCAGGGCGTCGGTGACCCGCTTGAGGTCGCCGACCTGGCCGCGCGTCTCGGTGATCTCGGTCTGCAGGTCCTTCAGGTGCTGCTGGAGACCGCCCGGCTTGGCGGCGATCTCCTGGTAGCGCGTCATCTGCTCGATCTCGTACGAGCGGTCCGGGTTGCCGGCGTGCTGCGCGGCGAGCTCGTTCAGCTCCGCGCCGGTCTTGCCGTACAGCGAGGCCTTGAACGCGGCGTGCTCCTGCCGCGGGGAGAGCCCGCTGTCGGTGCTCGGCACGTCGAGGTCGCTCCGGGCGTCCACGTCGGCGTCCACATCGGACTGGGCGTCCGCGTCGGGCCGGTAGTCGGACTGGACGTCCACATCGGACTGCGCGTCGTGGTTCGGCTGCGGGGCGCCCTGGTTCGCCAGCATGTCCTCGACGCGTTGCCGCGCCTCGGCCCAGCGGCGGTCGAGGTCGCGCCTGCGTTCCGCGCCGTCCTCGATCTCCTGCTGGATCTCCCTCGCCCGCTCCACCTTCTGGTGCAGGTCCGCCGCCTTCTGGAAGCGGTTGGCGTAGTCGGGGTTGCCCGCGAGCGAGAGCTGGTGCTCCGTCTGCCGCACGAGCGCCTCGGCCTGGGCGATCTTCTGGTCGAAGTCGACCGAGGAGTCGACCTCGTTGCCGAGCATCCGGTTCAGGAAACCGCCGAAGCCGGTGTTCGCCGACTTGCCGTCGCGGTAGTTCTGCAACGCCTCCTTGGCGTCGTCGAGCTGGGTGGTGATCGAGTCCAGGCCCCGCACCGAGGCCTGGGTGAGCACCTTGCGCGCGACCGGCTCGTTCTGGACCCGCTCCTGCAGGGCCTTCAGGTCCGCGGTGTCGAACCCGGCGTTCTCCGCCGCCGCGATCTGCTCGGTCAGGTGCGCGTCGATCTGGGCGATCGCGTTCGGGCCGAGCTTCTCGAGCATGTCCGCGTTCGGACCCGCGACGAAGTTGTCGATGGCGTGGGTCATGGCGGGCTGCGACCCCGCGCCGCGGATCGTGTCCAGCCGGCTCTTGGTGTCGCCGAGCTGCCGGGTGAGCTCCTTGATCTCCTGCTTGCGCGCGGCTTCCTGAGCGCGTTCCTTCTGCGTCTGGAGCGCCTCGGGCTTCCAGGTGGTCTTCGACTTCACCTGGTCGATCTGCGACCGGATGTCCGCCGACCGCGTCGCCAGGTCGTGCGCGAACCCGTTCGGGCCGCCGGGGTGCGCGGCCGCCTCCTTGAACAGCAGCGTCCGCTGGGCCGCGTCGCGCAGGCCCTGGTCCCGCAGTCCGGCGAGGGCGTGCTCGACCTCGGCCGAGGACTTGCCGGTGAACGAGGCCTCCATGCCGGCGCGGACGTCCTGCGGCGTCGCCGCGCCGAGCGCTCCGAAGGTGCCGTTCTGCGCGGCGATCTCCACCTGCGGCGCGCCGGCCGGGCCGTGCACGGACTGCACGCCGTCGTTGTCGACGACGAGCTGCACGTCGAGCGCCTGCGCGATCGAGTCCGGCAGGTGCCGGGCGACCTGGGAGTCCGCCCACGACGGCGTCTCGAGGCCCGTGGCGACCAGGTCGGCCGACGTCGGCAGCGCGCCGTTCGCGACGACCTGCTGCGTGACGTGGTCGACCAGCTCCAGGTCGCCCTGCGTCATGGCGTCGGTGTCGAGGCCGGCGTTCACGAGCTGCCAGCGCCGGGACGAGCCGGTGGCGAGGTCGTTCGCGAGCGCGTCGCGCCACTGGTCGAGCTTGGCGCCGGTGTCGGGGCCGGGCACGTTCGGCTCGAGGTCGGGGTGGAACTTCGCGAGCAGGTCCGGGGAGACCTGGCTCGCGGCCCAGTTCGACAGCGCGGGCGGGTTCAGGCCCGCGTGGTCGTGGTTCTGCGGGTTCTGCCGGACGTCGTCGACGACCAGGTCCACGGTGGACTGCACGTCGGCCTGGCCGACGAGCGGCGACGCGTTCGGGACCGGGGCCCCCTGCAACGCCGCGCTGCGCAGCACCGACTCGACGAGACCGCCGTTGCCGAGGTTCGGCAGGTGCGTCTGCTGCGGCCGTGCGCCACCGCGGTTCGCGTCGGCGTTGGTGCCGGCACCGGCGTTGGTGTCGACGTCGGCGCCGGGGAACGAACCGGGCATGGGCGCCGGCCGGGTCTGCGGAGCCGGAGCCGGACGCACGTCCGCGTCGGGCGCCGAGCGCGTCGACGGTGACGGGTCGTGCGGCGTGAAGGTCGTCTTGCCGTTCGGCTGCGGGTGCGCGTCGAGCTCGACGGGCGGCGGGAAGGTGGGTTCCTTCCAGTTGTCCGCCTTCTTGATGTCGGCCTTGCTCGACTTCGAGGTGATCTCGGGCGCGGGCTCGAAGAACGGCTTGTGCGTCTGCGTGCCGTCCGGGCCGTGGACAGTGATCGGCCGGCCGATCTCCGTCGCCAGCAGCTTGGCGGCCAGCTCCTCGGCCTTGGCGGCCTTGGCGTTGTCCGCCTTCTGCTCGGCCGCGTCCTGCTTGTCCTGCTCGGCGCGCTGGTCGGCGTCGAGGTCGGTGCCGGGCGTGCCGGTGTGGTCGACCTGGACGTCACCGCTGCCGGGCCGCAGGTTCGCCGGCAGGTCGGGCCGCGGCGCCGGGCCGGGCTCGACGAGGGCGTTGACCACGTGGCCGTTCTCGAGGCCGTGCTCCTGGCGGAAGTTCGCGATCTGCTTGGTGATCGCGGGCGACGCCGTCGAGCCCTTCTGCACCGCTCCGGCGCGCAGGTCGGCCGGCGACTTGACCGGCGGCACGGCGCCGCCCTTGCCCTTGCCGGACGGCGCGGGGGCCGGGTTCGCGGCCAGCGCGTCGTGGACGGCGTTGAACATGCCGTCCGGGCGCGGGGCGGGGGCGATCGGCAGGACGCCGTGCTCGATGGTGCCGAACGTGCGGGTCACGTTGCTCGGGTTGGCCGACAGGGCCAGGTTGAGCATCGCGGCCATCTTCTCCTGCTTGGCCTGGGCCTGCGGGTCGATGCCGCTGTTGGCGTGCCCGTCGACCGGCGCGGAGACCGCCGTGTTCAGGGTGTTCTTGTCCTGCGAGCCGAGCTTCTTCGCGTCGGCGTCGGACGGGGTCCAGCCGCCCGTCGAACCGGTGTGGGTGTGCACACCGGTGTTCGGGTCGACGCTGTACTCGTGCGTGACGAGCTGCTGGGCCTCGCGCTGCTCGTGCGGCTTGTTCTTCGGGTTGGGCGTGCCGTCGGCCTTCGGCTTCTTGTCGCCGAACTCGTCGCGGATCTTCGCGCCCGACACGTCGGCCTTGGCCGCCCGGTCGGCGGACGGCGTGTCGCCGCCGTACATGCGGTTCGTCACCGAGGTGAGCGCGACGTGCGACTGCGGCCACGACTTGCCCTCGCTCTTGGCGAAACCGAGGGCCAGGCGCGACAGGTCGGTGCCGACCGCGCCGTTCTTGAAGTCGCTCGTGAAGTTCTCACCGCGGTAGGGGTTGCGGTTGTTCTTCAGGTCGACGTCGACAGCAGAGTCCACAGTGGACTTAACGTCGGCCGCGACGTCGGTGTCCGACTGGACACCGGGCGCTGCGGGCGGCGGCGGGAGCTGGTTGGTGTGGATCTCCGCGACCTCGGCGCCCGCGAACGCGTTGATCGACTGGCTGAGCCCGCCGAACTCGTTGCCGTCCTTGCTGAACTTCACCTCGGGGGCCACGACCGCGACGTTCGCGTCCATGAAGAGGTTGGGCTCCGGCGAGTACGGCAGCAGCGGCGCCGAGTCCTTCTGGCGGCTGCGCGCGTCCATGTCGTCGCTCATCGCCTGCTGGAACCTGTCGGCGAAGTCCGGCCTGTTGATCTGGTCCTGCGCGACGTCCAGCTCGGCCTTCTTGGCCGCCTTGTCCGCGGACGAGAGCTTGGGGTCGCCGTCGATCTTCGCGCGCTCGGTGTCGATGCGCGTCTGGGTGTCGGTCACGAGCGTGGCCGGGTCGCCGACGCGGTAGCCGCCCGAGTAGAGCAGTGGGCGGATCGGCCCGACGTCCTTGGGGTTCAGCGACTCGGCGACGTGGTTGAAGATGTCCTTCTTGTCACCGGTGACCTTGCGCGAGCCGGCGTCGAAGTCCTGGAACGAGATGTACGGGTGCGTGTCCTTGCCGTTCATCGCACCGATGGCGAAGGTGTTGGCAGGGCTGTGCATCGTCTCGTTGCGCATCGTGCCGAAGGGGAAACCGCCCTTCGGGTCGAAGGTCGGCAACGGCACCAGCGCGATCGGCTCCGGCCGGCCGGCGATGCTGGTCTTGGCCTGGTCGATGTTGGCGGCCATGTCGACGTCGGACCCGTTGGGGCCGTTGACGCCGATCACGAACACCATGTCCTTCGCGCGCGGCCCCGCGTCCTTCGTGATGGCCTCGATGACGCTGTTGACGTTGACGTCCGGGTTGTTCAGCTGGCCGTGGCTGACGATCATGTTGACCACGAACGACGGCGGCTTGCCCGCCTCGACGCTCTCCTTGAGCTTCGCGAGGTAGTTGTCCTTGGTGGGCAGGTCGATCGTGCCGTTGGCGAGGTCCGCGAACGCCGGGTTGTAGGAGAAGGTGACGTCGCCCATCGACAGGGAGTCGAACTGGCTGACGAGGTTGTCGACCTGGGTGTCCGCGTCCGCGTCGGTCATCGGGACGTCGCCGTCGGTCCGCGAGTCCGCGTCGGTGTCGGCGTTGGTGTCCGCGTTGTCGTCGACCTGGCTGTCGACCTGGCCGTCCGTCTGGCTGTCTACCTCCATGGCCGTGTCCGCGTCCACAGTGGACGGACCGGCCGGGGTGCCGCTGTACGGCGCGGTGGACGTGTTCGGCTTCTTGGCCGAGCGGTCGTCGGTGTTGCTCTGCGCGTCGTCGTCGCGGCCGCGCTTCTCCCCGGTCTTGGCGTCGTCGGTTGCCGGGGCCGACCGCGTGTCGCCGTCGGACCTGGTGTCGGCGCCGGGGTTCGGGTTCGCGTCGGTGCCCGGCTGCCCGCCGGGCTTCCAGTCGGCGGGCGGCGGCACGGTGGCGGGCCCGGCCGGGTTGATCGTGGTGTCGGGCACCATGACCTGGCTGTTCGCGGTGTTCTCGATCAGCCACAGGTGCCGCGGCCGGATGCCGGGGTCGGGCAGGTGGACGTCGGCGCCCATGAGGCCGCCGTCGTTCTGGTGCACGCCGGAGTTCGTGTCGTGCTGCTGGAAGACGCGGCTCGAGTCCTTGTACTCGTCCGGGATGCCCAGGTAGTGCAGCGTCTCGTGGGCGAGCA
>NZ_JBHXCW010000232.1:0-11953 GCF_042725365.1 Lentzea sp. NPDC060358
GAACGGAGCCGTTCCCGGGCGGGCCGCGTCAGCCGGCTCGGTCCGGCCGGGACTTCACGAGGACCGCCCGGCGGCGCTTCCTGGTCGCGTGGACGACGAGCGCGCCCACGACGAGGAGCACGACTCCGGCGACGACCCACCAGGTGATGTCGGCGCCGGTGACCGCGAGGGCACCCACGCCCGTACCGACACCGACGCCGGTACCCGGGACCTTGTACATCCGCCGCTCTCCTCGATCAGGCCGCGCTGAGCGACGTGCGGCGGCGCAGGACCACGAACGCGACCGGGACGGCGACGGCGCCGAGCAGGCCGAGGCCGATCCACAGGCCCGCACCCGACGCCATCGGGATGGGCAGGGCGGCGGGACCGCAGGTGGCGGACGAGATGTACACGTCACCCGAACCGAGGGAGCCGAGCACTCCCGGCAGCAGCCTGATGTGCACGGCGTTGACCGTGAGGCTGCCGTCGCCGTTCTGGATCTGCTCGTTGAAGGTCACCTCGCCGATCTTGATCCCGAGGAGCCGCACGTCGAGCTTCGTGTTCGGCGCCGGGGTGGCGCCGACCTGGCCGAGGCTGCCCAGGTTCACGTTCGTGAGCGTCGTCGTCCCGACCACGCCCTGCTGGGTCGCCGAGCACTCCGCCACCACCGCCCCGGCGGAGATGTTGCCCGTGGCCGGCGCCAGCAGGCCGCTCGCGAGGTCCGCGGTGCTCGCCCGCGAGTACACGGCGCCGGAGTTGTCGTCCCGCGACGTGAAGGTGGTGATCGCCCCGGTCTGCAGCACCCCGGGGACGTTCACGCCGATGGTCGTGTTCTGCGTCTGCGGCCCGTTCACGTTCGCCGGGGCGAACGGCCCCACGTTGATCGCGGGACTGCCGAGCAGTGTCACGTCGGCCTTCGCGCCGTAGGCCGAGGCGTCCCCCGGAGCGGCCGAAGCAGGTGAGGCGACGGCCAGGAGCGCGGCGATCGCGACCACTCCAGCCAGTCCCGTCATTCGGAAACGCATGAAGCTCCTTCCCTTGATTCCTCCGACCCCAGGGCGGGTTGATACCGAAGTGGTTTCACGCTTTCCGGGGGTAATCACCTACATCGGCGCACTTACGGGGGATCTGATGGTTACTCCCCGTATCGAGCGACGACACCACCCGACCCGCTCAATCAGGGCCACGGATCGTGGGCTTTTTTGATCAACTTCTGATCACGAATCACTCGATCAGGGAATTAGGGCTGACGTTGCGTCAACCGATGGAACGGTGAGTAGCCCGTCCGGGCGCTCCCTCATCGGACGGAAAGGATCTTGGTGTGATGCTCACCGTGCGCCGCACCGCATTCCCCAGTCGGGTGACAGCGGGCGTCCTCGTGGCTCTCGCCGCGGGCCTCGTCCTCGCTCACCGCCTCTACCGGACGGCGGAGATCTCGCTGTCCGGCGCGGTGCTGAGCGTCGTCAGCTCCTACGGCGTGCACGTGGTGCCCGACCGGCAGACCGTCTACTTCGGACTGGGTTCGGCCACCCCGCTGGGCCTGCGGATGACGCCCGAGTGCACCTCCGCGTTCCTGGTGCTGCCGCTGATCGTCGTCGGCGCGGTGATGATCGCGCTGCGCCCGCGCATCCAGTCGCGCGTGCTGGTCGCGCTCGGGATCGCGGCCCTGGCGGTGGTGGTCGTGAACCAGTTCCGGGTGCTCACGCTGGTGGGCCTGGTGCAGTGGCTGGGGGTCGACACCGGCTACTACTGGGGCCACACGCTGCTCGGGTCGATGGTGAGCGTGTTCGGTGGCGCGGCGGCGTTGGTCGCGTTCGTCTGGCTGGCCACGCGCAAGTGAGCCTCGACCTCGTCCTCGGGTTCACGCAGGCGCTCGCGCTGACGATGAGCGTCGCCTTCGTGACGTACGTGTTCTTCATCGTGGTGCCGTACCTGCGGCGCGTTCCCGCACCGGTCGGCGACCCGGACTCGCTGGAGTGGCACTTCTTCGTGCCGTGCCGCGACGAGGAGGCCGTCATCGGCGACACGGTCCGGTACCTGCGCAAGACGTTCCCCGTCGCGCAGGTGTGGGTCATCGACGACGACTCCGACGACAAGACCGCCGGCGTGGTGCGGACGGTGAAGCGCAACGGCGGCGTCCGCGACCCGCAGATCCACCTCGTGCAACGACATCGGCCGCACGCGCGCACCGGCAAGGGCGACGCGCTGAACGACGCCTACCGCATGCTCAAGCTGTGGATGGGCCGGCGTGCGGACACCGACCGCGTGATCGTCGTCGTGGTCGACGCGGACGGCCGTCCCGCGCCGAACTGCCTGGAGGTCTGCGCGGCCACCCACCTCTTCGGCAACCCGCGCATCGGCGCCGTGCAGGTGGACGTGCGGATGGTCAACGCCGGCACGCCGCAGCCCGGCGTCACCCGGTGGCGGCGCGCGTTCGGCGCCGTCCTCGTGCGGATGCAGGACCTGGAGTTCCGCACCGCCATCGCGGCGATCCAGCTGTCGCGCGCCGCGACCGGCACGATCTCCATGGGCGGCAACGGCCAATTCACCCGGCTGTCCGCTTTGGACTCCATCGCCGGGAGGACCGGGAGCCCGTGGCGCGGCTCGCTGCTCGAGGACTTCGAGCTCGGCGTGCACCTGCTGACCGCGGGCTGGCACACCGGGTTCTCGCTGGACACGCACGTGAGCCAGGAGGCGCTCTACTCGCTGCGCCGGTTCCTCGCGCAACGGACCCGGTGGGGCCAGGGAACCATGCAGTGCATGCGGTACCTGCGGCGCATCTGGGACTCCGAGCACCTGACGACCCTCGGTGCGGCGGAGATGATGTACTACCTCGCGCAGCCGTGGATGCAGTTGCTCGGCACGCTGATCTACCCGATCCCGATGGTGATGCTGGCCTACCGGTTCGTGGTGTCGCCCGCGGAAGTGGTGACGTGGTTCTTCGACGGCGCGTGGATCCTCTTCACCGTCTACGGCGCGTTCGGCCTGCTCCCGTTCGTGTTGTGGGGGCCGGTGTACCGCGCGCGCTGCGTGCCCGTCTCGTTCTGGAAGTCGATCGCGTACGGGCTCGGCTACGCGTTGTACATCTACACCTTCTACATCACCTCGTGGCGCGCGCTGATCCGGTTGGTGCGCGGGCACAACGGCTGGACGAAGACCCGGCGCAACCAGGAACGCGTGGTGGGCAAGGTCGCTCTCGACGTGTGAGACGGGCGTGTGTGACCGGTCACTTTGTGGACTTCGGACAAAGACGTTCTCGAGTCCTCGTGGTTAACCTCGGTTCACCCGATTTCGCCTGGGAGGGACCGTGACTCTCGCACTCGCGCCTCGTCGCACCGTGCTCGCCGACTTCGTGCCGGGCGCGCTCGTGCGCGACCTGACCCTGGTCGTCGCCGGCGCCGCGCTGACCGGCCTGGCCGCCCAGGTGGCGCTGCCGATCCCCGGCAGCCCGGTCCCGCTGACCGGCCAGACGTTCGCGGCGCTGCTCGTCGGCGCCTCGCTGGGCTGGCAGCGCGGGGCCACGTCGATGCTGCTGTACCTGATCGCCGGGGTCGCGGGCGTGCCGTGGTTCCAGGGCGGGTCGTCCGGTGTTCCCGTGTCGCTCGGCTACGTCGTCGGCTTCGTGTTCGCCGGTGCCCTGGTGGGCTACCTGGCCGGGCGGGGCGGTGACCGCACGCCGGTGCGCACGATCGGCACGATGGCGCTGGGCAACCTCGCGATCTACTCCGTCGGCGTGCCGTGGCTGATGGCGATGACCGGGATGTCGTTCGTGCAGGCGCTGGCCGTCGGCGTGCTGCCGTTCCTGATCGGTGACGCGCTGAAGATCGCGCTCGCCGCGGGCGTGCTGCCGGGGGCCTGGGCGCTGCTGCGCCGCCGCTAGGAACCTGCCGGCGTAACGGCGTGCCCTCCGGCGCCGAGAAATCCGCGTGACGACGCACACCCCGGAGGAGCTGGGCTGCCTGGTCGGCGGCCCCGCCCGTGCCGCCGAGGTCGCGCTGGCGCGGCTGCTCGACGCCGGTCTGGTCCGGGTCTCCCGCGAGGGCGTGCTGACGGCCGTCCACGTGCCGGGCCGCGGTCCCTCGACGCCGTTGGAGGCGCAGGTCCTCGCCGGCCTGCGCACGGGACGCCCGCTGGCCGACGTCCTGCGCGGCGCCGCCGGCTCCCCCGAGGCCGAGGGCCTGCGCGCCCACCTGGCCGGGCGGGGCCTGCTGCGGCACCGCCGCTCGTGGCGCCCCCGGCTGCACCCGTGGCTGATGCTCGCGGGCTTCGGCCTGATCGCGGTCGGCTTCCTGGACTGGCTGTGGCCGGACCTGGTGCGCCCGGTCACGGGGTTCGCCGACAGCCTGGTCCCGAACCTGCCGGACTGGTTCTACTACTCGGCCGGCGTGGTGCTGCTGATGTGGTCCGCAGTGCTGTCGGCGCGCGATCCCGGCCGGCTGCGGACCAGGGCCGGGTACCTGGCGGCGAAGCGAGCCCAGCGGCGGGTGAGCCCGCACGACCGGATGGGCGCGGTGGCGGTCTGCGGGCTGCGCGGCCGGGCCGGCGGGGTCGCGGTGGCCGGGCTGTTCGGCCTGACGGCGGCCGCGGTCGCGACGCTGCCGGGACGGGACGCGTCGTCCGGCAGCTCGTGCGGCAGCGGGTGCTCGTCGAGCTCGTGCGGCGGCAGCGACGGCGGTGGTGACGGCGGCGGCGGGTGCGGTGGCGGGTGTGGCGGGGGCGGCGACTGACCCCGGCCCGTTCGCGACTCCTGGCGGGGACTGTCGGACCTGCCGGGTACGGTCTGTCCCGTGCCTGAAGTTCCCCCCACGCTGAGCCTCCTCGAAACCGCCGTCCACGCCGTCGGCGGTGCGGAGCGCCCCGGTCAGGTGGAGATGGCCGAGGCCGTCGACCACTCGATCCGCACGGGCGAGCACCTCGCCGTCCAGGCGGGGACGGGCACCGGCAAGTCGCTCGCGTACCTGGTGCCGTCGATCCGGCACGCGGTCGCCGAGGACGAGACGGTGGTCGTCTCCACGGCCACGATCGCCCTGCAGCGCCAGCTGGTCGACCGCGACCTGCCTCGGCTGTCCAAGGCGCTCAAGAAGGAGCTCGGGCGGGAGCCCACGTTCGCCATCCTCAAGGGGCGGCGCAACTACCTGTGCATGCACCGCGTCCACAACGGCGCTCCGGACGAGCCGGAGGACGACGCGCTGTTCGACCCGTTCGCCGTCTCGAAGCTGGGGCGCGAGGTCAAGCGGTTGCACGAGTGGTCGTCGGACACCGAGACCGGCGACCGCGACGAGCTGGTGCCCGGTGTCAGCGAGCAGGCGTGGCGGCAGGTCAGCGTCACGGCGCGGGAGTGCCTCGGCGTCAGCAAGTGCCCGATCGGGTCCGACTGCTTCGCCGAGCGGGCGCGGGCCGAGGCGGGCAAGGCCGACGTCGTGGTCACCAACCACGCGATGCTCGCCATCGACGCGCTGGAGGGCTACCAGGTCCTCCCCGACCACGACGTGGTGGTGATCGACGAGGCGCACGACCTGGTCGACCGCGTCACCTCAGTGGCCACCGAGGAGCTGAGCGGGTCGTCCGTCTCGATCGCCGCGCGCCGGTGCGGGCGGCTGATCGACCAGGACGTCGCGGACCGGCTCGCCGAGGCGGGCGACGGGCTCGCGATGATCCTCGAGGACATGCCGGCCGGCCGGCTCGACGCGCTGCCGAGGGCGCTGGCGGGCGCGCTCGCCGCCACCCGCGACGCCGCGCACAACTGCGTGTCGGCCATGGGGCCGGAGCGCAAGGAGGACCCGGACGGGGCGACGGCGCGCAAGCTCGCGCTGGCGCTGCTCGAGGAGGTCCACGACTGCGCGGTGCGGATCCTCGAGGCGTTCGACGAGGAGCACGACGTCGTGTGGGTGTCGGGCGACTTCCAGCAGAAGGCGCCGACGCTGCGGGTCGCGCCCCTGGGCGTGGGCGGGCTGCTGCGCGAACGGCTCTTCGGCAAGCGCACCACCGTTCTCACGTCGGCGACGCTGACGCTGGGCGGCGCCTTCGACGCCATGGCACGGCAATGGGGCCTGCCGCCGTCGGAGAAGGTCCGCAAGATCGAGGGCGCCGCCACCGACAAGGACATCGACGGTCCGAAGTGGACCGGTCTCGACGTGGGCTCGCCGTTCCAGCACGGGACGAGCGGAATCCTCTACGTGGCACGGCACCTGCCGCAGCCGGGCCGCGACGGGCTGCCGCCCGAGTACCTCGACGAGATCGAGGGCCTGGTGAACGCGGCGGGCGGCCGCGCGCTGGGCCTGTTCTCCTCGACCCGTGCCGCGAAGGCTGCGGCGGAGGCGTTGCGGGCCCGGCTCGACCACCCGATCCTGTGCCAGGGCGACGACGCGACCGGATTGCTGGTCAAGAAGTTCGCCGAGGACGACCGCACGTGCCTGTTCGGCACGCTGTCGCTGTGGCAGGGCGTCGACGTGCCCGGCCCCAGCCTGCAGCTCGTGATCATGGACCGCATCCCGTTCCCGCGCCCGGACGACCCGCTGGCCTCGGCCCGGCAGAAGGCGGTCACCAGCCGGGGCGGCAACGGGTTCCTGACCGTCGCCGCCACGCACGCCGCCCTGCTGATGGCCCAGGGCGCCGGCCGGTTGCTGCGCTCGATGTCGGACAAGGGGGTCGTGGCCGTCCTCGACCCCCGCATCGCGACCGCTCGCTACGGCGGTTTCATCAGGGCCTCGCTCCCCCCGTTCTGGACCACGTACGACCCCGAGGTCGTGCGCGCCGCCCTCAAGCGGTTGGACGCGGCCCAGACCCAGCCGAAGACGAAGTAATCCGTTCGACCAGCTCGTCGCGGTAGGCCCGGGCGTCGGCGAGTTCCGGCTCGGTCCCGCTGGCCTTGGCCAGCGCGCCTTCGAGGATCTTCAACGCCTGCCGTTCGTCGCCGCGCGCGTCGGCCTGCCGCGCCGCGTTCTCCATCGCCCTGCCCAGCGGGGTCGTCGCCGCGGGCTCGGTGACGCCCTTGCTGATCCGGATCCAGTTGCCGCCCGGATCGACGACGGCGAACCCGGTGTAGCGGTCGTTGCGCAGCCGCGGCCGGGTCATCCGCGGAATGCCGGAGATCAGCACCTTCCCGTGCACCGCGCGCATCCCCGCCGCGAACGCCTCGTACAGCGGCCCGGTGTCCTCGACGATGACGACGCACGTGCTGTGCGAATCCTCGGGAACATGTCCCGGCATCCCGTAGAAGTGCAGGTTGAGGTCCTCACGCCGCAACGCGACGTACGGGTTCGGTTTCGTCTGCCGATAGGTGGTCGAGAAGCCGAGCATCTCGTAGAACGCCGCCATCTCGTCGATGTCCACACACGGCAGGAGCGGGATTGTGAGTTCGTTGGCCATCGCCCGAAGCTAAAGCCGAACCAGCCGAAACGACACGGAGCTATTTGCTCAAGCGAACAGCAACGCGATCCCGCCCAGCAGCATCAGCGCCGACACGACGGCCAGTGCCGCCACCCGCGCACGCGACGTTCCCGCGTGCTTCAACGCAATTCCCAACGGTCCGACCACGACAGCTCCCTTCGAAGGCATCACCACGGCGGCACGCACGACCCCGAACGCCACCGACAACGGCGACATGCCGAGTTCTCGCGCGCCGGCAACATCCGCTTCCCACTGCTCGCGGTAGCGCTCATCACGCGCCACCAGGCGCACCAGCGCCAACGCGACCCTCACGTCGCCGCCCGAGGCTCGAACCGCGGCGCGGGAGCGGCCCGCGCCACGACCTTGCGCGCCTCCGCGGCACCGTCCGCGGTCAGCAGGTACATCCGCCGCCGGGGTCCACGCCGGGAGGCGTCGTCGTCCCACGACGAGGTGACCCACCCGGCCCGTTCCAGCCGGTCCAGCAACGGGTAGACGCTGCCGGACGGCCGCCCGGTCAGCTTGATGATCTCCAGGCCCCACCGGGGCTCCTCGGCGCCGAGCAGCACCTCGAGCACGTCGACGGTCGCCTTGCCGATGCGTTGCAGTGGCTCCACGCCACTAAGACTACCTATGTAGATTAAGGCGTTCAAGCAGTTCTTCGCGGAACTCGAGCGCGGACGCCCGCTCTTCCTCCGAGGCGTGCACCTCGCGCTCCAGCGCTCCTTCGAGGATCTTCAACGCCTGCCGCTCCGCCCCGTGCGACCCGGCCAGCGCCACGGCGTTGTGCAGCGCCCGCGAGAGCCCGTCGCGCACGTCCTCGCGTTCGCGCACGGACGGCACCACCCGGATCCAGTTGCCACCGGGGTCGACCACCAGGAACCCGTCCCGGCGCGGCCTGGTCATCCGCGGGATGCCGGTGACCAGCACCTGGCCGTAGATCGCGCGCATGCCGGCGGCGAAGGCGTCGTGGAGCGCCCGCAGGTCCTCGACCTGGATCAGGCACGAGCTGTACGACTCCGACGGCTCGTAGCCGGGGATGCCGAAGAAGTGGAGGTTGATCTCCTCCCGCCGCACCGAGAGGTACGCGTTCGGCCGGTGCTGCCGGTACGTGACCGTGAAGCCGAGCATCACGTAGAACTCGGCCACCTCGTCGACGGAGGCGCACGGCAGCAGCGGGATCGTCACCTCGTTGGCCACGCCGCCACGCTAGACCCGCAGATCAGCCGTCCACCAGCAATCCGCGTAACGGTCCCTGCAATCTTCCGGCACGACGCGACACGCCGGGCAGCGACGTGACGCGGGCGGGGCGTTCCAGGGCCGGGCGCCACATCTTGTCCACGACCTCGTGCACCGGCCCGGAGACGTCGCCCTCGATCGCGTCGAGGTGCTCCGCCCACAGCCTCAGCCGCGTCTCGCGCGCCACCGCGGCGTCGTCGGTCACGACGTTGACCTCGGTGTCGTTGAACAGCGAGTGCTCGTTCAGGTTGGCGGAGCCCACGGACAGCCACTTGTCGTCCACAATGGACAGCTTGGCGTGGATGTAGACCGGCGCTTCCTCGTGGGAGGTGAGGGTCGCGGCCAGCACCATCCCGCCGGGGTCGGCGTCGAGCAGGCGGCCGAGCTGGCCGCGCGTGGTGTCCGCGCCGTTGCTGGGCTTCTGCGGCAGCAGCAGCACGATCCGGAAGTCCGGCGACGGCGGGGTGCGCAGCTTGTCCAGCAGCACCTCGGTGATCTCCGGCGACCACAGGAACTGGTTCTCCACGTACACGAACGACTCCGCGGCCCGCAGCGCCCGCAGGTACGAGTCGAGCAGGCTGAAGTCGCCGTGCGGAGCGAAGTCGTAGGTCTTCTCCGGGACCGTGCGCACCAGCTGCACCGAGGACGACCCGGCCTCCGGCGGCAC
Organism: Lentzea sp. NPDC060358; assembly: GCF_042725365.1. Lineage (NCBI taxonomy): Bacteria > Bacillati > Actinomycetota > Actinomycetes > Pseudonocardiales > Pseudonocardiaceae > Lentzea > Lentzea sp. NPDC060358. The sequence continues at coordinate 9,272 of NZ_JBHXCW010000232.1, forward strand.
CTCGGGCGGCGGCAGGGTCTCCCCCGCGATCTCGAGCCAGCGCGCGGCGAAGTGGCCGGCCACCTCCGCGACGACCGGTCCCTCGAGCTTCGCGATGTGGTCGTGCCAGCCGAGGTCGCGCGGCGGGTGCTCCGGCGAGTCGTGCCGGTCGCCCTCCACCGCGGTCATGTCGAGCCCGCCGACGAACGCCACGTCGTCGACGATCACGATCTTCTCGTGGTGGCAGTGCAGGGTCCGCTCGCGTGCGTCGAGCTCGCAGCGGACCGCGCCGCACTCCTGGAACGCCTTCTGCGCCGCGACGGCCCGCTTGCGCGTCGGCTCGAAGAACGGCACGGGCGGGCCCGCCCACAGCAGCACGCGCACCGGCACCCGTTCCGCCGCGGCGGAGAGCAGCTCGCGCAACTGGGGCGCGCCCGGCTCCCGGGTCAGCCGGAAGTCGGGCGACGCGTGCCAGTTCGCGATGTGCACGTACTTCTGCGCGCCCTCGATCGCCTTCGCCACGACCGGGAACGCGGTGGCCCCGTCGACGAGCACCTCGATGCTGTTGCCGTGCTGCACCGGACGGCGCGGGGTGAACCACCCCTCACCGTCGCCTTCCAGCACGTCGCCCCACCCCAGCTTGCGCAGCCTGCGCGTGTGGTGGGAGCAGAGCAGGTTCTCCAGCCCGTCACCGAGCCGGGCATCGAGAACGTCGAGTAAGCCCACGAGAGCCGGATTTACCCGTTCGGCGCGGTTCTAAACAGCGAGCACCGTCGTCGTACCGGGCTCGACCTCGGTGAACCCCGCGTCCCGCACCGCCACGACGTCCTGGCTGCCCACCAGCGCGTCCCACTCGGCGGCCGACGGGGTCCGCACGGCACACCGGTAGTCGAGCGACGCCCACGCCTTGAGCTCGGTCTCCGACAGCCGCGGCGCCAGCAGCATCGAGGCGTGCCCGACCTGCGCCGCGAGCTTGCCGGCGGACATCTCGACGCGCGGGTTCACGTACAGCAGCCGCGCGCCCTCCGGCACCGGCCCCGGCTCGTCCACCGGCAGGTCGGAGCCGGAGATCTGCAGCTTCGCGACCTCGCGGGGCGTCTCGGTCACCAGCACGGGCAGCAGCGACCGCACGGACGCGCCGTCCACTGTGATCGTCACTCCCGGCAGGTCCTGCACGGCCTCCCACTGCACGCCGCGGGCCCGGCGCGACACCTTGCGGATCCGCCCGGCCACCCACGCCCGCACGGGCTCGTGCCACTCCCCGCCCACGTCGGCGCGCGGGTCGAGGCACACCGCGACCGCCGAGGCGGCCGCGGCTTCCAGCAACGCCGACCGCGACGGCGGGTCCACGCGTTCGATGCGCAACACCATCGGCATCGCGCGGACTTCCGACTCCTCGGCGTAGTTCCGCGAGGCGATCAGGTCGAGGATCATCACAGGCGGGTCAGCTCCAGGCCGTCCGCGGCGTCGGCCGCCTCGACCTCGGCGCGCGTGACGCCGAGGATGAACAGCACGGCGTCGAGGAACGGGTGCGACAGGGCCGTGTCCGCGACCTCGCGCAACGCCGGCTTGGCGTTGAACGCGATGCCCAGACCGGCGGCGTTGAGCATGTCGATGTCGTTCGCGCCGTCACCCACCGCCACGCACTGCGCGAGCGACACGCCGACCTCCTCGGCGAACCGGCGCAGCGCCACGGCCTTGCCCGGCCGGTCGACGATCTCGCCGACGACCTTGCCGGTGAGCTTGCCGTCGACGACCTCCAGCGTGTTCGCCGCGCAGAAGTCGAGCTGCAGCTCGTCCGCGAGGCCCGTGATGACCTTCGTGAACCCGCCGGAGACGACACCGCAGTAGAAGCCGAGGCGCTTGAGCGTGCGGATCGTCGTGCGCGCGCCGGCGGTGAGCTCCAGCGACGCCCCGACCTCGTCCAGGACCTTCTCGTCGAGGCCCTCCAGCAGCGCGACCCGGCGCCGCAGCGACTCGGCGAAGTCGAGCTCGCCGCGCATGGCGGCCTCGGTGATCTCGCGCACCTGCTCCTCGCACCCGACGTGCGCGGCCAGCATCTCGATCACCTCGCCCTGGATCAGCGTGGAGTCGACGTCGAACACGACCAGGCGCTTCGCCCGGCGCGTGAGCCCGGCCCGTTCCACGGCGACGTCGAGTCCCACCCGCACCGACACCTCGGCGAGGGCCGACCGCAGTGCGGCGTCGCTCTCCAGCGTGTCGTCGGCCACGGAGACGCGCAGCTCGAGGCCCGTGACGGGGTAGTCGGCGACACCGCGGATCGCGTCGATGTTCACGCCCAGCGACGCGAGCCTGCGCGCCACCTCGGTGAACGCCTTCGCCGTGACCGGGCGGCCCAGCACGATCAGCACGTGCGACGACTCCAGGCGCGCGCTGCGCTTCGAGTCGGCGCCGATCTCGATCTCCACCTGCATCGAGACGGTGGCCATGGCCTGCTCGACCGACTCCTGCAGGCCCTCGGGGTCCTGCTCGGTCGAGACCAGCGCGCCGAGCACCAGCCGTCCGCGGATCACGACCTGCTCCACGTCGAGCACCTCGACGCCGTGGCGTGTCAGCACGGCGAAGAGCACCGAGGAGACGCCGGGCTTGTCGGGGCCGGTCACGGTGATGAGCACGGGCGTTTTCACGTGTCGTCTCCTCGTGGGACGCGGCGAGCCCCGGCCGCGAGAAGCAGCCGGGGCT
>NZ_JBHXCW010000233.1:0-11937 GCF_042725365.1 Lentzea sp. NPDC060358
CCTCCTGGGCCCGTCACGGCCGTCCGATGACACCCCGGCACTACAGCGCGAGAGCACCCTCGATGCGCCCCACCATCGCGTCCTCCGCGTCCACCACCACGCCGTCCGCCTCCGCCACCTCGCGGCAGATCGCCAGCACGGCGCGCGGGAAGTCGGCGGCGTCCTCCGGCGCCTTCACCGAGAGCGTCTTCATCGACGACCGCAGCGCCTCGAGGACCACCGGCTCGATCTCCTCGTCCGTCCCCGCGGGCACGGACGGGCGGGCGCCGCCCAGCACCTGGCGCAGGTCCGGGGACAGGTTCGCGAGGGCGCGCAGGCCGGCGAACCGCTCCTCCAGCACGGGGCCGGGGTCGGCGTGCGAGACCAGCAGCATGGCGCCGTACACGGCAGTGCGCAGCGTGCGGCTCTCCTCGTCGGTGTAGAAGATCATGTCGCTCACTCTAGGTCGTGGGATCGCGGGGTCTGCGAAGTACTTGCCAACAAGGACTCCCGTCGGTCTCGGCGGTTGCCTGACGGCCCTGTGACGGACGTCTAGCGAACAAACGGGCACCCTGCTGCGTTGAGATGGGTTGAGCCGACCGCGCAGGAGGATGCACCTATGACGACCACCGCTACCCGGCCCCGCATCACGGTACGGCGGGTGGTGTTCACGCTCGTCCTCCTCACCGTGACGACGCTGCTGTTCTGGGTGCCGTTCGAGGGCCTGTTCGCCGCGAGCGCGGAGTGGCCCGATCCGGTGCGGCCGGTCGCGGCCGTCGTGTTCGCCGCGGCCGCCATCGCGATGATCGTGCTGTTCACGCGGCGCACCAGCGACCGGGCCGCGCGGATCTCGCAGTTCCTGCTCGGGTTCGTGTGGATCGCGTTCGTCTGGACGCTGCTCACGGACCTGGTCCGGCTCGGCCTGGCGCTCGGCGGGGTCGAGAACCCGCTGCGCTCGCGCGTCGTCGCCGTGCTGCTGGCCGTCGTCATCGTCGTGATCACCGCCTACGGCGTGCACGAGGCCATGCGGGTGCCGCGGATCAAGCGCCAGGACGTCACCATCCCGCGCCTGGACCCCGCGTTCGACGGGCTGACGGTCGCCGTCGTCACCGACACCCACTACGGCGCCATCAACCGCGCCAAGTGGTCGCGCGGCATGGTCGACGCCCTCAACGGGCTCAACGCCGATGTCGCCGTGCACGTCGGCGACATCGCGGACGGCACCGCCGACCAGCGCCTGGAGCAGGCCACGCCGCTCGGGGACGTGAACACCGCGCACCGCTTCTACATCACCGGCAACCACGAGTACTACTCCAACGCCCAGGGCTGGATCGACCTCATGACCCGGCTGGGCTGGAAGGCGCTGCACAACGAGCACGTGACGCTCGAACGCGGCGGCGCCCGCCTGGTGTTCGCGGGCATCGACGACATCACCGCCGACCACTCCGGCGAGCCCGGCCACGCCGCCGACCTGGGCCGCGCCCTCGCCGGGGCGCCGCAGGCGCCGGTCGTGCTGCTCGCCCACCAGCCCTCGGAGATCAAGAAGGCCGTGGCGGCGGGCGTGGACCTGCAACTCTCCGGCCACACGCACGGCGGGCAGATCTGGCCGTTCCACTACCTCGTGCGGCTGCAGCAGCCGGTCGTGGCGGGCCTGAGCCGCCACGGCGACCGCACGCAGCTCTACACGAGCCGCGGTTCCGGCTTCTGGGGCCCGCCGATGCGCGTGTTCGCGCCGAGCGAGATCACGCTGCTCACGCTCAAAGCCCGCTGAGGTGCCCGCCGTCGTTGAACCTGACCAGGCGGGGTGACTCGCCGGTCGTGTAGCGGATGACCGTGAGCGCCGCGTTGTCGTGGTTCAGCGCCAGCCAGCGCTCGGGCGGGGCGTCCAGGGCGTCGCGCACGAGCCAGGCGATCAGGAACGAGTGGGTCACCACCAGCACCGGGCCGTCGCCGGGGCGCGCGAACCGCGTCTCGGCCTCGTGCGCGAGCGCCGGGCCGCGGGTGCGTTCGGACTCGGGGAACCGGCCGAAGAACTCGTCGTGGTCGGGAACGAAGTGCGGCACGTAGTCACCGGCGGCGGCCTCGACCCGGCAGGGCACGCCGAGCGCCTCGGCGATGATCGACGCCGTGTCCGCGGCCCTGGGCAGCGGGCCGTGGTGCACGGCCGCGAAACCGGTGCCGCGCAACCGTTCCGCCACCGCCTCGGCCTGCCGGCGACCGCGTGCGGTCAGCCGGGACTCGTCCTTCGTCGCCTCGCCGTGCCGGACCAGGTGGAGATCTCTCGTCACACCGTGCAGTCTGCCTTGATGGCACTCGCGGCGTGATGGGCGTAGGTCGGTCCGGAGCCGTCCCAGTCCTGACCTCGGGTGAGCAGCTGCACCGTCAGGTTTCCGCTGGCCTTGAACTTCCCCGCGGCGACCCACTGGCCGCGCTTGTCGACCTGCTTGATCGCGAACGACGCCATCGGGGTGCCGCCGACGCCGTTGCGGTCGAACACGGAGTACACGGTCGGGTTACCCCCGACCTCCTCGACGCCGCCGTTCGGGATGAACACCGACAGCGCGCACGAGCCGGAGGCGGCGAACGTCCACTGCGCGTAGGCCGAGGAGTCGTCGCGGCGGGCGTCGCCGGACATGGGGATCGACACGAACGTCGAGCCGCACCGGCCGTCGCCGTGGTCGACCCAGCCCTTCCTGCCGTCGCGGTAGGAGCCGACGTTCGAGTACCCGCCGCAGCCGGGTCCGGTGGTGAACGTCCTGGTCCCGGCCCTGCCGCTGTCCCCGGCCGGGGGCATGACCGCCTGCGTCGACGTCGGTGCCGGGCCGGTCGCGGACGACGGGTCAGTGCTCGCCGGGTCCTCCGGCAGGTCCGCCGGTGGCGTGATGAGGCCGGGGAGGTAGCTCTGCGAGGGCTGCGCGACGTCCGTGTCGCCGGCGCCGGAACCGCCGTTGAACGTGGCGATCGCGATCCCGCCGAGCACGAGCATCGCGACGATGGCGGCGATCGCGCCGGCGCGCGGCTTGAACGGGCCACCCGGCGGTTTCTCCTCCTGCGCCTTCGCCTCGCCGGCCGCCGCCCAGCGCGCGCGACCCCGGGCCCGGGCAGCCTCCATCAGGGCCGGGTCGGGCTTGAAGAGGCGCTCGGTCGGGCGATCGTCGGAGAACTCGGTCGGCACGGAGCGCAGTGTGCCAGGGGCGCAGGGTCACCCGAACGCGTGGTTCTTTCACGAATGGGTCATTTGCGCGCAACCGACCACGCCTCGCGCACCCGGTTGCTCCGTTTCGTCCACGATCCGTGACGACGACCGGCCGCGCACGGGACCGGATATCTGACTCACGAGTCAGCGCGGACAGGTCCCGCACCAGCGGCGTCGTCCCGTGGGAGCGCGTCCAGCCCGTCCGGGCCACGGCTGCGGGGTCACGGTCGGGACACGCCTGGGGAACACCTTGATCTCGTGCCTCCTCACCAGGTGCTGTGCGCCGCCCGCGGCGGGGATTAGGGTGCCCGCCATGTCCGGTAGACAGGTGGTCGTGCTGCTCGCCGCCCTCGTGGCGGGCTGCGGCACGACGATCCAGGGTTCGCCCGCCGCCGCCCCCTCGGCACCCACGACGACGTCGTCGCGGACCGTGACCGTCGTGACGCCGCCGTCGAGCACGAGCAGTGCCGCGCCCCCGACGACCACGGCGCCCCCTCCCCCGCCCGCCACCGCGAAGTTCGGCAACCCGGACGGCACCGCCGCCGTGCCCCCGGAAGCCGCCGCGGAGGACACCTCGAAGCCCAGCCGCGTGATCGGCACCGGCACGCCCGCCTCCTGCACGTCGCAGGCCGTGGTCGACGCGGTCGCCGCCGGCGGCGTCATCACGTTCGACTGCGGGCCGGCCCCGCACACCATCGCGATGGCGGCGACCGCGAAGGTCCGCACGAACTCCGGCGCGAAGGTCGTCCTCGACGGCGGCGGCCGGGTCACGCTGAGCGGCCAGGGCCGGCGCCGCGTGCTCTACCAGAACACCTGCGACAAAGCTCTGGGCATCACGACCTCGCACTGCCAGGACCAGGACGCGCCCACCCTGGTCGTCCAGAACATCACCCTCGCCGACGGCAACTCGACCGGCGACGCGACCGAGGGCGGCGGTGGCGGCGCGCTGTTCGTGCGCGGCGGCCGGCTCAAGGTCGTGAACTCCCGCTTCACGGGCAACCGGTGCGACCCCGACGGCCCCGACCTCGGCGGCGCGGCGATCCGCGTGCTCGACCAGTTCCGCGACGGACCCGTCCACGTCACCGGCAGCACGTTCGAGGGCGGTGTGTGCGCCAACGGCGGCGCGCTGAGCAGCATCGGCACGTCGTGGGTGGTGCTCAACAGCCTGATGAAGGGCAACCGGGCCGTCGGCCGCGGCGCCAACCCGGCACGTCCCGGCACCCCCGGCGGCGGCAGCGGTGGCGCGATCTACAACGACGGCAACACGTTCACCCTGCGGATCGCCGGGTCGCTGATCGAGGACAACCAGGCCGCCGAGGGCGGCGGCGCGGTGTTCTTCGTCAGCAACGACAACTCCGGCTCGATGTCGGTCGAGGGCTCGACGCTGCGCCGCAACCCCAGCCTCGGCTTCGAGACGGTCAAGGGGATCTTCTACCTCGGCGCGGGCGGCAAGCCGAAGGTCACCGCCTCGACGATCCGGTGAGCCTGCCCGCCGCCAGCAGCAGCGCGAGACCGCACACGCACATCGCGAAGCTGAAGCCGTAGACCCAGCGGAAACCGAGCCCCTGCGAGACGCCGAGCAGCGCGCCCGCGACCATGCTGCCGACGATCTGGGTGTTGTTGAACATCGTCGTGGCGTGGCCGGGCCGCAGCGGGTCGAGGCTCTGGAAGTACGTGATGCCCACGCCCATCACGAGCGAGATCACGGTGGCGTGCAACAGCTGCAGGGCCATGACCTGCCAGACCGCGTCGGTGAGGATCATCAGGCCGTGGTAGCTCAGCGAGATCGCCGCGCCGATGAGCACGAGCCGGTGCTGCGACATCCGGTTCGCGAGCGCGCCGAACCACAGCATCATCGGGATCTCCAGCGCCGCGCACAGGCCCATCGTGAGACCGGCGTCGCCCGCGGTGCCCCCGAGGTTGGCCGTGATGAACAACGGCAGGCCGCTCACCGCGAGCGCGACCGACCCCTGCATGAACGTGAACGCCGCGGAGACGACGGCCATCGTGCCGCGCACGGGTTCCGCCGCGGCTTCCTCGGCCACGTCGTCCTCGGGTTCCGCCACGGGCACCGGCAGCAGCAGCGCGAGCACCGCGACGCCGAGGCTCAGGACGGCGGTCGCACCGAACAGGCCGACCCAGCCGGTCTGCGCGACGAGCAGCGCGGCCACCGGCGGCCCGGCGACCCAGGCGACCGACAGCAGCGTGCGCAGGACGCTGACGACCATGGACGGGCCGCGCGAGACCTGGCGGCCGTAGGCGAAGAGCTGCGGCAGCAACGACGCGGTGATCGCGATGAACACCACGGACGTGCCGAGCAGGTACCAGTAGTCGCGCAGCACCGCGAACAGGCCGTAGCCGACGGCACCGGCGACACCGCCCGCCACGAGCAGGTACCGGCGCTGCACCCGGCCGTCGGACAGCGCGCCCATGACGGTGCTGGCGACCACGGACGCGACCGGGCTGACGATCAGGAAGAAGCCGAGCTGGAACGGCGTCACGCCGACCTCGCTCGTGAGGAACAGCGAGTTGAACGGCAGTGCGAACGCCATCGTCATGCCGGACACGACGCTGATGACGGAGAGTTGGAGGAACGTACGGGACAGGAGCGGCGAGGATCTTCTCTCGCTGAGTGCCGTCACCCGCTCATCGTCCGGGTCCGGCCGGAGATCGGGAAACCGGATATCCCATTATGCGGGCAAAATCTCACACGACGACGACGGCGCCGTCGCGGCGGTGATCTGCACCACCCCTGAGCAGGCCCGATCCGGTCAGTTCGACCAGCTGGCAGCCGCCGAAGAACATGTTCGGAGCGCGGAACTCCGTGACCGGCAGCGCACTTCCCGGTCGAATTCCCGGTTCCACGTGCAGGCGGTCGCCGCCCAGGTGCATCCGCGGCGCGTCGACGGCCTGCTGGGCGGGCATCCCGCGGTCGAGGACGTTCACGAGCACCTGCAGGATCGCGCCGCAGATCCGGCTGGAGCCCGCGCTGCCGAGCACCAGTTCCGCGCCCGCGTCCCGGGTCACGACCGTCGGCGCCATCATCGACGGCAGCCGGTCGCCGGGCAGGTGGCTGAAGAACCCGCCGGGCGACAGGTCCTCCTCCCCCATCATGTTGTTGAGGTGCACGCCCGCGATCGCGATGCCGGAGCCCGCGCCGTTGGTGGTGGTGACGGAGCAGGCGGTGCCCTCGGCGTCGAGCACGGAGATGTGCGTGGTGGAGCCGAGGCGGTTCAGGTGCGTCTTCGGGGTGGCCATCGCGCGGACGAGGTCCTGCTGCGAAGGGTTGTCCGGCAAGGCTTCCAGCATCTGCGTGAGCAGCGTGCCGCCCATCGCGGGCGGCGGGTTCGTGTGGACGTCGCGGCCGCGGTGCCGCGCGTGCAGGGGTGCGCGTTCGGCCACCGCGTAGGACCGGAGGTCGGTGCGGGTGAGGTCGCCGCCGTGCGCGCTGATCTCGTCGACGATCGCGGCGGCGATGTCGCCGGTGTAGAACGGCTCCGCGCCGTCGTGGCCGAGCCGGTCGAGCGCCTCGGCGACCTCGTGCTGCACGAGGAGTTCGCCCTCCCGCAAGGCGTTCAGGCCGATGCTGCGCGCCAGCGGCAGCAGCAACGACGTCACGTAGGCCTGGTAGCCGTTGACGCGGTGGCCTTTCCGCGCGTACGCCGCGGCGGCGGACACGAGCTCCGCGAGCGGCGCGCGGCCGTAGGTGGCGGCTTTCGCGGCGCCGGCGGGCAGTCCGTACGCGGCGACCGAGGACGGCCCGACGTGGAATTCCTGGTCCGCGTCGCCGAAGTGGACGGTGATGGGGTCGAGCGGCGCCCGGTCGCCCGCCCGGCCGCGGCCCGGTGCCTCGGCGGAGAAGTCCAGCAGCACCGGGGTTTCCCCGGCCGGCGCGATCATCATGTACCCGGCGGCGCCGAGCCCCGTGAGCAGCGGCTCGGTGACGCACGACGTCAGCATCGCCGCCACCGCCGCGTCCACGGCGTTGCCGCCCGCGCGCAGCATCGCCGCGCCCGCCTGGGCGGTGAGCGGGTGACCCGCCGCGATGGCTCCTCGCACCGTCGACCTCCCGTGCAGAAGGCTGACCACCGTAGCCCAGCGCGCGGCCTCAGCGCAGGTCGAGTGCCAGCCGCACGGCGTCGGCGCGCGAGCGCAGGCCGGCCTTGGCGAACAGGTTGTTGATGTGCGTCTTCACGGTGGCCTCGCTGATGAAGAGCCGCCGCGCGATCTCCTGGTTGCGCAGGCCCTCGCCGATCAGGTCGAGCACCTCGCGTTCGCGGGCGGTGAGGTCGACGCCCGCGGGGGTGGCCGGTCCGCGGCTCGCGAGGTCGAGCAGCCGCGACTGCACGGCCGGGTCGAGGATCGCGCTGCCCGCGTGGGCGCCGCGCACGGCCTGGACGATCGTGCCGCGGTCGGCGTCCTTGGTGAGGTAGCCGCGCGCGCCCGCCCGCAGCGCCGCGAGGATCGACTGGTCGTCGTCGAACGTGGTGAGCACGACGACGGGCAGATCGGGGTGCGAGGCGCGCAGCGCGGCGGTGGCCTCGGCGCCGCCCATCACCGGCATGGTGAGGTCCATGAGCACGACCTCGGGCGTCAGTTCCCGCACCGCCGCAAGGGCTTGCTGCCCGTCGGAGGCGGTGCCGACGACCGTGATGCCCGGGTCGAGGTCGAGCATGACGGCGAGCGCGTCGCGCACCGCGGCCTGGTCGTCCACGATCAACAGCCTGATCACCGCGGCAGCTCCAATCGCACCGTCCACCCCGGACCGCCCGGCCCGGCGGCCAGGGTGCCGCCGAGCAGCGCGGCCCGTTCCCGCATGCCGGCCAGGCCCATCCCGCTGCCCTCCCGGTGGTTCTGCCCGTTGTCGGACACGGTCAGTCTCACCGACGTGGACTCGTACTCCAGCACCAGGTCGACATCGGCTCCCGGCGCGTGCTTGTGGGCGTTGGTGAGGGCCTCCTGCGCCGTGCGGAGAACGGCCTGGGTGACCTCCACGCCCACCTCGCCCGCACCGGCGACGCGGAACGACGCCCGGTGGTTCTCGGCGAGCTTGGCCAGCGCCTCCGGCAGTGAGAGCGTGTCCTCCCGCAACGCGTGCACGGCGCGCCGGGTCTCCTTCAGGCCGGAGACCGCCAACGCCCGTGCGCGCAGCACGGCGTCGTTCGCTTCCTCGGACTTGCCCGCGGCGTGCAGGGCGTCGGCCATGTCCAGTTGTACGGCGATGCCGGACAGCGCGTGTCCCACCACGTCGTGGATCTCGCGGGCGATGCGGCCTCGTTCCTCCAGCGCCGCCGCGTACTCGGCGGCGGCCGCGGCGGCGTCGCGTTCCCGGCGGATCATGCCGAGGAACACCGGCAGGCCCGCGGTGAGGCACAGCCACCACGGCGGCACGTCCGGCGAGCCGGACACCCACGTCGAGACCATCGCGAGCACGGCCCCCGTGGCCGCGACCCCGATCGCGAGCTGCCGCGACTCGAGCTCACGCCCGGCCGTGCCGCACGCGACGAACACGAGCGCCACCGCCGCGGTGGCCGGTGCCAGCCCGAACAGCGGGGCCGAAGCCAGCACGGACGCCACGACCACCGCGGTCCGGGCGCGCACCGGCACCCGGCCGAGGGCGGACGCGAGCGCCGTGGCCACCGCCACGGCGGTGAGCGCCCACGTCAGCGCGGGCAGCAGCGGCGGCCGGCCGGCCAGCTGGACCACCGCGACCGCGGAGACCACCAGCACGACCAGCGGGCGGAACATCTCGTCGGCGAACGTCATCGGGACGCATCATGCCCGGTCCCGCGGACCTTCTCCTGCCAGGAGTCGACGAACGCGGAGGTGCGGCGCGCCGCGCCGCCGCGCCCCTTGGCCCACACGACCCGGCCGCCCACCCGGACGGCCTTCGACATCACGACCAGTCCCTCGGCGAGCAGACCCGCGCCGACGACGAGCATCAGCCCGTTGCCCGCCTGCACCGCGCCGGGGTCGAGCAGGCCCGCCGCGAACCCCAGGGCGAACCGCGCGGCGATGCTCGCCACCCACAGCACGATCGTCGTGGCGGTGTAGCGCACCATCACGAGCCCGTCCCGCTCGTAGGTGCGGATGGTCAGGCCGCGCAGCACGCCGAACGCCGCGCTGAGCAGGACGCTGACCGCGAGGAACACCACCGCGTCCGCCGACGGGACCGACGTCTGGGTCAGCCCTGCCACGCCGAGGACCGCGGGCAGCAGCAACAGCCGCTTGCCCACCGCGGGCTCCCCCTTCAGCCGGCGTGCCATCACGTAGACGATCGCCGCGGCGATCAGGACGATCTCGACTGGTGCGTTCATGCCGTCAACGCTAGGAATCCACGCAGCTCAGCGCCTGGACCCCAGGCCGTAGCCCGGGTGGAGATCCATCTCCACCCGGAGGTTGAGGGCTCGGGCAAAACGGGTAATTCGACAACCATGGAATGGATCACCCGACTGATGGAGGCGCTCGGCTCACCCGGCGCGGGGCTGGCGGTGGCCCTCGAGAACGTGTTCCCGCCGGTGCCGAGCGAGGTGATCCTGCCGCTGGCCGGGTTCACCGCGGGACAGGGCAAGATCTCGCTGCTCGCCGCGATCCTGTGGACCACGGCGGGCTCGGTCGCCGGGGCGCTCGTGCTCTACGGCCTGGGCGCGTGGCTCGGCCTGGAGCGGCTGCGCGAGGTCGCGAAGAAGATCCCGTTCGTCACCGTCTCCGACGTCGACAAGTCCGACGCGTGGTTCGACAAGCACGGCACCAAGGCCGTGTTCATCGGGCGCATGGTGCCGGTCGTGCGGAGCCTGATCTCCATCCCGGCCGGGGTGTCGGGCATGCCGGTCGTGAAGTTCACCGTCTACACCGCGGCGGGCAGCCTGGTGTGGAACACCGCGCTGATCATGGCGGGCTACGCGCTCGGCGAGAACTACGAGCTCGTCGACCGCTACCTGGGGTGGGTGTCGATCGTGGTGCTGGCCGCGCTGGCCATCGCCATCGTCTGGTTCGTGGTCTCGCGGTCCAAGGCGCGCCGCTCGTAGAGCACCGACGCCACCGCGATCGCAAGGCCGGCGAGCGACAGCCCGACGCCGACCCAGGCCGTGGACGTGTAGCCCCAGCCGGCGGCGATGGCGAGACCGCCGAGCCACGCGCCGGCGCCGTTGGCGACGTTGAGCGACGAGTGGTTGGACGAGGCCGCGAGCGACGGCGCGTCCGGCGAGGCGTCCATCAGCCGCACCTGCAGCGCGGCGGCCAGGATCTGCACCACGAAGCCCAGCAGGAACAGCAACGCGAACAGGAACACCGGGATCGTGGCGGTGAGCCCGAACAGCACGAGGATCGCGCAGACGGCGACCAGCCCGCCGAACACCGACCGCGTCACCGACCGGTCGACGAACCGCCCGCCGAACGTGGCGCCGAGGGTCATGCCGAGCCCGAACACCGCGAGGACCCACGGCACGACACCGGCCGGCAGGCCCGCCACCTCGGTGGTCAGCGGCGCGACGTAGGAGTAGACGGCGAACATGCCGCCGAAGCCGATCATGCCGGTGAAGATCGCGAACCACACCGTCGGCCGGCCGAACGCGCGGACCTCGCCCTTCATCGACGCGCCCTCGACCTTCGGCACACGCGGCACCCACGCCGCGATGGCCACAGCCGTGACGACGGCGATTAGTGCCACCGAGAGGTAGGCGGTGCGCCAACCGATCTGCTGCCCTGCTGCTGTGGCGAGCGGCACGCCCACAAGGTTCGCCACGGTCAGACCGACCATCACGCGCGCAACGGCCGTGCCGCGCCGTTCGGGTGCCACGAGCGTGGCGGCGACGACCGCGGCGATGCCGAAGAACGCACCGTGCGGCAACCCGGCGACGAACCGCGCCACGAGCAGGAGGGTCTTGTCCTGGGCCGCCGCCGACAACCCGTTGCCCAGCGCGACGGCGAGCATCAGACCGATGAGCATGCCTTTGCGCGGCAGCTTGGCGCCGAGCACCGCGATCAGCGGCGCGCCGACGACGACACCGGCGGCGTAGAGGCTGATCGCGTGACCGGCCTCGTAGTCGGGGATGCCGAAGGTCTCCGCGATCTGCGGCAGCAGGCCCATGGTCGCGAACTCGGTCGTGCCGATGCCGAACCCGCCGAGCGCGAGAGCGGTCATGGCGCGGGTGGTGTTCACATTCGCTCCTGGTCGGGTTGCCCGCGGTCGGCGCTGACGCAGGGACGAATTAGTTAGCGACTGGAACCATTCTACGGTCTTTCTGACGCGCTTCAGAAGCGTCCACCCGGTGCGACTGCTCACATGCGGAGGGCGGGACCCCGACCCTGGTCAGATCCGCGGCACCTCGACCAGCGCCCGCCCGTTCAGCGGCTGGGCCTGCCGGGCGTTGCCCGCCGAGAACATCCCCCGGAACCGCGCGACCGACGCGGCCGTCACGTGCTGCTCCCCGGTCAGGTACCACTCGACACCCTCGGTGAACGGCGCCGTGGTCAGCGACCCGGTGTAGTGCAGCGTGTGGTGACCGGCCGGCAACAACCGGCCGAGGTCGATCGGCTCGACGTCCACAGGCGCACCGCACTCGGGCGCGAGATGCGCCAGCACGTCGTCCACGGCGGAATGAGCACCAACGACCAGCGGAACCCCCACGACCAGAAGCTTGCCCTCAGCGCTGCGGTGCACGAGGTGCGGGTCTGTCAAACGAACGGTGTAACTCGGGTTGAAGGAAACTACTTGCGTCCGGCGGCCAGGCGGCCGTCGAAGGCGATGTCGAACGCGTTGA
>NZ_JBHXCW010000234.1:0-11874 GCF_042725365.1 Lentzea sp. NPDC060358
AGGCCGCGCAGTGCGGCCTGGTCGACGTCTCCGAGCGCTCGCCCCCAGTGCGTCACGACCGGGAGGTCCGTGCCCTGGAGGGTGATGACGACGCTGGAGGTGTCGTCGTGCAGGTGCACGACCTCCGGGTTGTTCATGCGGGCCCCGTTCACATCAAACACAAATGAACAATGGGCCGATCCTCAGGGCACGTCACAACGATGTCAAGCGTTCGAAATTGTTCGGTTGTGTCGGATCAGACGACCAGGCTGATCAGTGCCGCGACCACGAAACCGACCACCGAGAGGATGGTCTCGAGGACGGTCCACGACTGCAGCGTCTCCTTCACCGACAGGCCGAAGTACCGGGACACGATCCAGAACCCGCCGTCGTTGACGTGCGAGGCGATGATCGAGCCCGACGCGATGGCCATGACGACCAGCGCGAGCTGCGGCTGCGAGTAGTTCAGGTCCGCCACCACCGGGGCGACGATGCCCGCGGTCGTCACGATCGCGACCGTCGCCGAGCCCTGGGCGATGCGGATGACGCAGCTGATCACGTACGCCAGCGCGATCACCGGCAGGCCGATGCCCGACAGCTCGTTCGCCAGCGTCTTGCCGATGCCCGTCGCGGCCAGCACGGCGCCGAAGAAGCCACCGGCACCGACCACGAGCAGGATCATCGCGACCGGCTTCAGGGACGCCGCCGACAGCTCCGCGACCTTCTCCCTGGTCATGCCGCGCCGGAAGCCCAGCAGCCAGAACGCGAGCAGCACCGAGATCGTCAGCGCGACCGCGGGCGTTCCGAAGAACGTCGCCACCGAGTACAGCTTCGAGCCCTTGGTGAGCAGGATCGAGCCGAACGTGCCGGCGAGGATCAGCACGAGCGGCAGGCCGATGATCGCGAGCACCAGGCCCAGCGAAGGGGGTTCGCGGTCGTCGCCGCTGCCGTTCTCCGCCCGCGCCGCCTCGGCCGCGGCCAGCATCTCCTCCGGGACCGGCACGTTGATGCGCTTGCCGATCCAGTAGGAGTACAGGACACCGCCGACGAACCACGCGGGGATCGCCACCGCGAGACCCATGATGATGATCCAGCCGAGCGACACCTTGAGCAGACCGGCCGCCGCCACCGGTCCCGGGTGGGGCGGCATGAACGCGTGCATGACCGAGAGACCGGCCAGCAACGGCATGGCGAACAGCACGATCGACTTGCCGCTGCGCTTGGCCGCCACGTAGACCAGCGGCGCCAGGACGAAGATGCCGATGTCGAAGAAGACCGGCACGCCGAAGATCAGGCCGGCGAGGCCGATCGCGACGGGCGCGCGCTTCTCGCCGAACGCGTTCATCAGCTTGTCCATCAGCACCTGCGCGCCGCCGGACGCCTCGAGGATCGCGCCCAGCAGCGTGCCGAGACCGATGATCGCGGCGATGTGGCCGAGGATGGAGCCGAAGCCCTTCTCCAGCAACGAGTCCGAGGCCTTCTGCGCTGACCCGACCAGCGTCTCCACCGGCACGCCGGCGAGGAGGGCGACCAGCAGGGCGACGACGATCAGCGCGATGAACGGCTCGACCTTGAACTTGATGATCAGCAGCAGCAGCACCGCGATGCTGACTACCGCGAGGGTGAGCAAGCCCCCTGTTGAGTGTTGCAACCAGTCGATCACGGGCGGCTCCTGAGTGAATGCCCTGGCACAGCGCCGGTGGCGGTTCCGTCGTCGATCACCGGCACCCCGTTGCAGAAGACGAACGGGATGCCGGCTGCCTGCTGCCGAGGCTCGTCGAACGTCGCCGTGTCGGCGATCGTCGCGGCGTCGAACAGCACCAGGTCGGCCGCGTAGCCCTCGCGGACCAGACCCCGGTCGGTGAGCCGCAGACGCCGGGCGGCGCGGCCGGTGAGGTGCTCGACGCACTCCTCCAGGCTCAGCACGCCCAGCTCGCGGACGTAGCGCGCGAAGTAGCGCGGGAACGTGCCCCACGCGCGCGGGTGCGGCCGGTCGCCCACGAGCAGGCCGTCGCTGCCGCCCGTGTGCGCCGGATGCTTCATGATCGCCTGCACGTTCTCCTCGTGGCCCACGTGCATGAGGCAGGAGGTGCCCAGGCGTTCGTCGACCAGCACGTCGAAGTACAGGTCGGCGGGAGGACGGCCGAGGCGGGACGCCGACTGCTGGACGCTGGCGCCCACGAGGTGCGCGTTGCGGTCGTTGCGGACCCCGTTGATCTCGATGGAGTCCCAGTCGACCGGCACGCCGTGGCACCCGTCGGAGCCGGTGTCCTCGATCTCGGCGCGGATGCGCTCACGGGTGTCCACGTCGGACAAGCGTGCCAGCGCCCTCTCCGGCCCGCCCTCCGTCGCCCACGACGGCAGCAGCGCGGACAGGTAGGTCGCGCCCGGCAGGTACGGGTAGGTGTCGAGCGAGATGTCCGCGCCCCGGGCGATCGCGTCGTCGAGCAGCGTCAGCAGCTCGGGCGCCTTGCCCTTGTTGACCGGGAAGTTCATCGTCGCGTGCGCCAGGTGCAGCGCGCAGCCCGCGCGGGTCGTGACGTCCACCATCTCGGCGTACGCCTCCAGCGCGCCCGCGCCGTAGCTGCGGTGGTGCGGGCTGTAGAACCCGCCGTGCTGCCCGACGACCTCGCAGAGCTGCACGAGCTCGGACGTGCCCGCGTACATGCCGGGCGTGTAGGTGAGCCCGGACGACATGCCCATCGCGCCCTCCGCAAGCGATTGCGCGAGAACGGTCCTCATCCTGTCCATTTCGGACTCGGTGGGCGGCCGGTCGTCCCAGCCGACCACGAGCATCCGCAGCGTGCCCTGCGGCACCAGGTACGCGGCGTTGACCGCGATGCCTCGGTCGAGCCGGTCGAGGTACTCGCCGACCGAGCGCCAGTTCCAGTCGAAGCCCGGCGGGTCGTCGTTCCACCCGGCGAGCTGGCCCCGCAGCGTCGCGAGCACCTCGTCGTCCACGGGCGCGTACGACAGGCCGTCCTGGCCGAGCACCTCGGTCGTGACGCCCTGCGAGACCTTCGCCAGGTGGTCCGGTTCGGCGAGCACGCGCAGGTCGGAGTGCGAGTGCATGTCGATGAACCCCGGTGCGAGCACCAGGCCGCCGGCGTCGATCGACCTGGTGGCGCTCAGACCTTCGCCGATCGAGGCGATGACGCCGTCCTTGATCGACACATCAGCCCGGTAGGCGGGTGCGCCGGTGCCGTCGGCGATCAGCGGTCCGCGCAGGACGACGTCGTCCATCGGTGCGCTCCGATCAGAAGTAGGTGCGGATGAGGTCGACCACGGTCGTGCCGCGCACGACCGGGATGAGCTGCCACTTGTCGAACACCGTGCACGGGTGGGACAGGCCCAGCCCGATCCAGTCGCCGACCCTCACCGTGGCCTCGGGGCCGAGCTTCAGGAACGCGTGCTGGTCGTTCAGCGCGGTGATCTCCGCCTGGGCGAGCGGGGCGATCGCACCGTCGCGGCGGCGCAGCAGCTGCGGTTCCGGCAGGCCCTCGTCGAACGACGCGTCGCGCTTGCCGATCGTCAGCAGCGCCAGGTCGCGCTGCGGCCGTGACGTCACCTGGGCCCACGCGCGCAGGGCGCTGCGGAACGGCTCCACGCCCTCGATCCGGGAGAACGGCGAGATGCCGCGGTAGAAGCCGTCGTCGTGCGTGATGTACGCGCCGCTGCGCAGCACCGGGGTCACCGGCACCGGCCACGGCTGCGACAGCGTCGCGGCGACCTGGTCGAAGTAGGCGCTGCCGCCGGCGGTGACGACCACCGAGTCGAGCTCGTCGAACATCCCGGCTTCGGCCAGCCGCAGCACCAGCGTGCGCAGGTCGGCGAGGTAGGCGTCCACGACGGACTTCGCCGACTCCGACGCGTCGTGCGCCAGCGCGCCCTCGTACCCGCCGGCGCCGGCCAGCCGCAGCACCGGGCTCTGGTCCACCGCCCGCGCGACGGCCAGCGCCGTCTCCAGGTCGCGTGCGCCGGTGCGCCCGCCGGGGGCGCCGAGCTCGACGAGCACGTCGACCGGCCGGGAGGGCTGCAGCTCCTGCAGCGTCTCGGTCATCAGCGCGACACCGGCCTCGGAGTCGGCCCAGCAGCTGAACTCGAAGCCCGGATCGGCGTCCAACTCGCCGACCAGCCAGCGCAGCGCGGCCGGGTCGAGCAGCTGGTTCGCCAGCAGGACGCGGGAGACGCCGAACGCGCGGTAGACGCGCAGCTGCGAGGCGTTGGCGGCCGTGATGCCCCACACCCCGTGCTCGACCTGCCGCTGGAAGAGCTGCGGCGCCATCGTCGTCTTGCCGTGCGGCGCGAGCTTGACGCCGTGGTTGTCGCACCACCGCGCCATCGTCGTCAGGTTGTGGTCCAGTGCGTCGGCGTCCAGCACGACCAGCGGTCCGACGAACTCGTCGGCGAACAGGTCGAGGCCGCGGTCGGCGACCTCGCCGACGGTCGACCCGAACGTGCTCGACGGCAGGCCCTTGAACCGCCAGTTCACCCGTTCGGAACGGATCTCGGCGACGGCGGACAGGTCCATCTCTATCAGTTGTTGCATATTTTGCAACTCCCATTGCGCGATGTGATGCTGGAGTGTGTAGCATTCGGGTGCGCCGCCGTCAACGAACACCTCTGGAGCACGCATGCGGTTCGAACACGTCGGCGGTGTCGTGTGCCTCGGCGAGACCATGGTGATGATGGTTCCGGCTGACCCCGGACCTGTGCATCTGGTGCGCACCTGGCACCGCGCCGTCGGTGGTGCCGAGTCCAACGTGGCCTGCCACCTCGCACGCCTGGGCGTCCGGTCGTCCTGGGTCGGCGCGGTCGGCGACGACTCGTTCGGGCTGGCGGTGCTCGACACCGTGGGCGGGTACGGCGTCGACGTGTCGGGGGTGCGGGTCGACCCGGCGCGCCCGACCGGCCTCTACGTCAAGGAGGCGTCCCCGCAGGGCAGCGCCGTGCGCTACTACCGGCGCGGCTCGGCGGCCTCGGGCATGGGGCTCGAGATGATCGACCTGCTCGGGCTCGGCGACGTGGCGCTGGTGCACGTCAGCGGCATCACGCCCGCCCTGTCCGACTCGTGCCTCGCGCTGATGCAGGAACTCCTGCGGCGCCCGCGGCACGGGTTCAAGATCTCGTTCGACCTGAACTGGCGGCCCGCGCTGTGGGCTGATCGCGACCCGCGCGTGCTCCGCGAGCTCGCCGACCTGGCCGACGTCGTGCTGGCCGGGTCGGACGAGGCGGAGCTCGTGTGGGGGACCGGTGATCCGCAGCGGTTGCGCGCGCTGCTGCCCGGCCCGGCGTCGCTCGTGGTGAAGCAGGGCGCGGAGGGGGCGACGCTGCTCGAGGACGGGGAGACGCACTTCGAGCCGGCGCTGCGGGTCGAGGTCGTGGAACCGGTCGGCGCGGGCGACGCGTTCGCGGCCGGGTTCCTCGCGGCCACCCTGGCGGGGGCGGCGCCGTCGGTGCGGCTGCGCGCGGGGCACCTGCAGGCCGCCTCCGCTTTGCTCACCGCCGAGGACGTCGGAGATCCTTTGCCGGACGACGTGTCGGACCCGCTCCTGCACGCCGACCCGCGGACCTGGGCGTCCGCCCGCCTGGAGGTGTAGATGAGCCAGAGCCTCGACCGCGCGCTCACGCTCGTGAGCCAGCTCGCGACGGGCCCGAAGACGCTGGACGAGCTGTCCGGCGTGATCGGCGTCCACAAGTCGACGACGCTGCGGCTGCTGCGCACGCTGGAGTCGCACCGCTTCGTCCAGCGCGACGGCGTGCACCACTACCGCCTCGGCACGGCCCTGTTCGACCTCGCCAACCGCGCCCTCGAGGAACGCGACGTCCGCCGCGCCGCCGAACCGGCGCTGCGCGAGCTCAACGCCCGCCTCGGCCACACCGTCCACCTCGCGTCCTACGAGGACGGTGAGGTGATCTACATCGACAAGTACGAGTCGCGCCACCAGATGCGCATGTACTCGCGCATCGGCCGCCGCGCGCCGCTGCACTGCACGGCCGTGGCGAAGATCCTGCTGGCCGACCTGCCCGCCCCCGCGCTGCAGAAGGTGCTGGCGCGCATGGAGTTCCCGAAGCTCACCGAGAACACCATCCTCGGCCCGGCCGCGTACCTGGCCGAGCTGGAACGCGTGCGCGCCACCGGGTACGCGGTCGACAACTCCGAGCACGAGGACTTCATCCACTGCATCGGCGCCCCGATCAAGGGCGCCCGCGGCGAGGTGCTCGCGGCCGTCTCGATGTCCGTGCCGAAGGTGCTGCTCGACTTCGACGGCCTGCTCGCCCACCTGCCCGACCTGCTCGCCACCGCCGAAGCTGCATCAGTCGAATGCGGTTATGTTCCAAGATGAGGGAGTTTCCGTTGTCCAAGGTTGAGATCAAGACCGCCGACGCGCCGCAGCCGGTGGCCCGTTTCTCCCAGGGTGTGCGCAAGGGCAACATCCTGCAGGTGGCCGGCCAGGTCGCGTTCGACCCGAAGTCCGGCGACATCGTCGGCACCACCGTCGCCGAGCAGACCCGTCAGACGTTCGCGAACCTGCACGCCGTGCTCGCCGCCGGCGGCGCGTCGATCGACGACGTCGTGATGATCCGCGTCTACCTCACCGACACCGCGCACTTCGCGGAGCTCAACGAGGTCTACGGCGAGTTCGTGACGGACCCGGCGCCCGCGCGCACGACCGTCTACGTCGGGCTGCCGGCCGGCCTGCTGGTCGAGATCGACGCGCTGGCCGTCGTCGACTGATCCGTTCGTCGCAACGGCGGTCCGGGGTGCTCTGCCGCACGCCGGGCCGCCGTCGCCGTTGTGACACGATCCGCGCATGAAGTGGTACGCGGACAGACCGGGCAGGTTCTCGCGTCAGCTGATCGCCGACCTCCTGGCCGTGGCGTGGGTGGCGCTGTGGATCTGGGTGGCCACCACGGTCCACGACTGGGTCCTGGAGCTGCGGGCCCCGGGAGACGGCCTGGTCAACGCGGGCGGCGACATCCGCGACGTCTTCACCAACGCCGCCGCCAAGGCCAGGAGCCTTCCCCTCGTGGGTGGCGACCTGGCGGGCGCGCTCGGCAACGGCACCAAGGCCGGCGAGACGCTGACCAACGCGGGCAACGCCCAGATCGGCGTCGTCGAGGACAGCGCGTTCTGGCTCGCGGCGGCGCTCGTCGTGGTTCCGGTGCTGTTCCTGCTCATCACCTGGCTGCCGCTGCGGCTCCGGTACGCGCGCAAGGCCGGCAACACCGCCAGGCTGCGCAACAAGCCCGACCTGCTCGCCCTGCGCGCGCTCACCAGCCTCAGCCCGCGGCAGCTCGCCAAGTTCGACGGCGACCCCGCGGTGGCGTGGCGGACCGGCGACACCGACGTCATCGACGAGCTGGCGCGCAGACAGCTCAAGGCGCTGGGGGTGCGGGCATGACCGTCATCGCCGTGATCGCCGCCGTGGTGGCCATGTGCGCCACGGCCATCTCCCTCTGGCAGGCGCGCGAGGCCAGGAGCGCCCAGCACGCGGCCGGCAAGGCGCAGGACGCCGCCGAGAAGGCGCAGGACGAGGCGCGGGCCGCGCGCAAGGCCGTCGAGCAGGCCATGTCCAGTGCGCTGCAGGCCAAGAACGCGGTGGACGAGGCCAGGGGTGCCGCGGCCAAGTCGGAGGAGGCCGCACAGGCGGCGCGGGCGCTGGCGGACGAGGCGGTGCAGCAGGCCCAGCAGGTGGCCGTGCAGATCAACGAGATGGCCGAGGTCCTCGCCGCGGAACGGCAGCGGCGCGGGATGCCGACGTTCGCGATCACGCCGGCGTCGCCGGACGAGTTCCGGCTCAGCTACTTCGGCGGGCCCGCCGTCATCGAACAGCTCACCGTGTCCGTGGTGCCGGGCTCACGCGTGCTCGGGCTGTCCCAGTACGGCGACGAGCCGCCGCGGGAGCACCTCGACGTCGGGCCGCTCCGCAACGGCTCCGCCATCACCTTCCGGGCCGCGACCGGGCAACGGGCCAGCGCGGTCTTCCAGATCAGGGCGGAGCCGTGGGAACCGGTCGTGGTCAGGGCGGATCAGTAGACGGGTCCGGTGTACTTCTCGCCGGGGCCCTGGCCGGGCTCGTCGGGCACGGCGGAGGCCTCGCGGAACGCCCGCTGGACCGACTGCAGGCCGTCCTTCAGCGGGGCGGCGTGCGGGCCGAGGTACTCCGAGGTCGCCGTCACCAGGCCCGCAAGGCCCGTGATCAGGCGGCGGGCCTCGTCGAGGTCGCGGCGCGGGGAGTTGTCGGGGTCCGGGTCGGCGAGGCCCAGGCGTTCCGCGGAGGCGGACAGCAGCATCACGGCGGCGCGGCTGATCACCTCGATGCTGGGGACATCTCCCAGGTCACGGATGTCGTCTTCAAGCGGATCGGTCACGCGCCCATTCAAGCAAGCGGGCGGCACGGGGCCGCGATTCGGGGGTTGACAAGTGCGTCTGCTACTATTTCGGACGCGACCAGCTCTCGTTAGTGCGAGAGCGGCAAGTGGAGCCCCGCTCCCACCCGCGATCACCGCTTCTTGAGGTGGCCGGGTCCGGTCCCCCTGGCAGTCAGGACGCACGGGCGTTCGGGCAGGCAGGTGTGTGATCGGTCGGAAGCGGGCCCTGTCGTCGACATCGACGGCGGGGCTCTTGTCTTTGGCGCAAACGAGTCTCAAAGGACGTGAATGACAAGTCCCTCGAACCGCGGTGCACCCGTCAGCACCGAGCCGCGCATCAACGACCGCATTCGGGTGCCGGAAGTTCGTCTGGTCGGGCCGAATGGTGAGCAGGTCGGGATCGTTCGCATCGAGGACGCGCTCCGACTCGCGCAGGAAGCGGATCTCGACCTCGTCGAGGTCGCCGCTCAGGCTCGCCCGCCGGTCTGCAAGCTCATGGACTACGGCAAGTTCAAGTACGAGACCGCGCAGAAGGCCCGCGAGTCGCGTCGGAACCAGCAGCTGACGGTCATCAAGGAGCAGAAGCTCCGCCCGAAGATCGACCCGCACGACTACCAGACGAAGAAGGGCCACGTGGCCCGCTTCCTCTCGCACGGGAACAAGGTCAAGGTGACCATCATGTTCCGCGGTCGCGAGCAGTCGCGCCCCGAGCTCGGTTACAGGCTTCTGCAGAAGCTGGCGGAGGACGTCGCGGAGCTGGGCTTCGTCGAGTCGAACCCCAAGCAGGACGGCCGCAACATGATCATGGTGTTGGCGCCGCACAAGAACATCAAGCCGCGCGTGGTCAAGCACGACGACGACGCGCCCGAGGCGGACGACGCCGCTTCGGAAGAGGCGTAGGACGCACGCCCGCCCCCGACCCGGTGGGTAGCACGAGACGAGGACGGAAATGCCGAAGAACAAGACGCACAGCGGGACCTCGAAGCGCTTCAAGGTCACCGGCAGCGGCAAGATCCTCCGGGAGAAGGCCGGCAAGCGCCACATCCTGGAGAAGAAGTCCAGCAAGGTGACGCGTCGCATGAGCGGCACCGCGGTCGTGTCGGACAACGACGCCCCGCGCATCAAGAAGCTGCTCGGTCTCTGACCCGCTTCGACACCCCCTAGCTAATTCGGGGGTTCGGGCCCCGACCCCGAACCCCCCATGAGATCGACAGGATGGACCCGTGGCACGCGTCAAGCGGGCTGTGAACGCCCAGAAGAAGCGCCGTACCACCCTCGAGCTCGCCAGCGGCTACCGCGGCCAGCGCTCGAGGCTGTACCGCAAGGCCAAGGAGCAGGTGCTCCACTCGCTCAACTACGCGTACCGCGACCGCCGTGCGCGCAAGGGCGACTTCCGCAAGCTGTGGATCCAGCGCATCAACGCCGCTGCCCGCGCGAACGGCATGACGTACAACCGCCTCATCCAGGGCCTGCGCCTGGGCGGCGTCGAGGTCGACCGCAAGATCCTCGCGGACCTCGCCGTCACCGACGCCACCGCCTTCACGGCCCTCGTCGAGATCGCGCGCGGCGCGCTCCCGGCCGACGTGAACGCTCCGGCCGGGGACAAGGCCTGAGCCAGCACGCACGAGCACACCGACCCGAGGCAGCTCCGTTCACCGAACGGACGCCTCGGGTCGTTGCTGCTCGCCACCTGACGCGCCGCCAGGGCCGCGACAAGGCCGGCCGCTTCCTCGTCGAGGGAGCCCAGGCCGTCCGCGAGGCGCTGGCCTGGAAGTCCGGCGCGGTGCACGAGCTCTTCGTCACCGCCACGGCCGCCGCCCGCAACACCGACCTCCTCCAGACCGCCGAGAACCAGGGCGTCCGGATCAGCGAGGTCGACGACAAGGCGGCCGCCTCCCTGTCGGAAACCGTGACGCCCCAAGGCCTCATCGCGGTCTGCGACGTGGTCCCGCAACCACTGGAGACCGCCCTGCAGGGCACCCCGCGTCTGGTGGCGGTGCTCTACGGCGTCTCCGATCCCGGCAACGCGGGCACCGTCACACGAGTGGCGGATGCCGCGGGAGCCGACGCGGTGATCTTCGCCGGCGACACGGTCGACCCCCACAACGGCAAGTGCGTGCGCGCCTCCACGGGCTCGCTCTTCCACCTGCCGATCGCGCGGTCCCGAGACGCCGACGAGGTCTTCACGGCCTGCCGAACCGCGGGCCTGCGCCTGGTGGCAGCCGACGGCCACGCCGAGCAGGACCTGGTGCAAGCCTCGGCCACCGGCGACCTGAGCCGCCCCACCGCGTGGGTGTTCGGCAGCGAGGCCCACGGCCTCCCGGACGACGTGGTGACCACACTGGACACGTCGCTGAAGGTCCCCCTCTACGGCGCGGCGGAAAGCCTGAACCTGGCCACCGCCGCCGCGGTCTGCCTCTACGCCTCCGCGCGAGACCAGCGGAATTGAACTGACGGACGCCGGGCGCACGATTACTGTGCGCCCGTGCGCGAACCCGAGATCGAACTCCTCTGCTCCCAGCTGGCCGCCTACTACGTCTTCCCGGACACGGCCCACGAGATCGCCACGGTGCTGCGGAAGCGCCTGTCCGAAGGCGCCTACGCCACAGCGTCCGACGACGAGGCGTTCGCCCGGCAGGTGACCGAAGACCTGCAGAGCGTCAACGGGGACAAGCACCTCCGCCTCCTGCACAGCGAGGAGGAGGTCGAGGAATCGGACGGGGGCTCGGCCTGGGACCCGGTGGCCTACCAGCGCCAAGCCGAGCAGGACGCCTTCGGCATCCGCAAACTCGAACGCCTGGAGGGCAACATCGGCCTCCTGGAACTGAGCAGCCTGCACGACGCGGAAATCGCCACCCCGGCCATCACCGCGGCCATGACCCTCCTGGCGCACACCAAGGCCCTGATCATCGACCTGCGCGGCAACGGCGGCGGCGACCCCCACACGGTAGCCCTGATCTGCAGCTACCTCTTCGACGAACCGGTGCACCTCAACGACATCTACAACCGCCCGAACGACACGACCCACCAGTTCTGGACCCTGCCCCACGTCCCGGGCCCGAAGTTCGGCGGCAAGAAGCCGGTCTACGTCCTCACCAGCTCCCGCACCTTCTCCGGCGCGGAGGAACTGAGCTACAACCTCCAGCAGAACAACCGAGCCACCCTGATCGGCGAAACGACGAGGGGCGGCGCCCACCCGGGCGACCGCTACCGGGTGGGCCCGCACCTGAAGTCGTCGATCCCGAACGGCCGGGCGATCAACCCGATCTCGGGCACGAACTGGGAGGGCGTGGGCGTGGTCCCGCACATCGAGGCGGAGGCGGACAAGGCCTTCGAGATCGCCTACGAGAAGGCAACGGCAAGCGAGTAGCCACCACGGCGAGGCCGAAGGCGAGCAGCGACGGCGAAGCCGAGCAGTCTTGGCTTTGGCTTTGGCTTGTGCTTTGGCTTTTACCGAGCGCGCCTGGTGGGGTGGTCCCGTCACGAGCAGTGCCGACGCGTTTGGCCGCGCCTGAGGAG
>NZ_JBHXCW010000235.1:0-11831 GCF_042725365.1 Lentzea sp. NPDC060358
GGCAGAAAATCGTGTCGAAATCGGACACCGATTCGTCGAGCACCACGGGCAGTCGTTTTTTCTGCCCAAGTGGAGAAATGCCGCCGGCGACGTAACCCGTCGCGCGTTCGGCGTCCGCGACGACCGCCATCTTCGCCTTCTTGCCCTTCAGGGCGGCGGCGAGACCCTTCAGGTCGAGCTGCGACGTCACCGGCACGACGCCGACCGCGAGCTTGCCGTCCACCTCGGCGACGAGCGTCTTGAAGACGCGTTCCGGCACCAGCCCGAGCGCCTCGGCCGCCTCGAGCCCGTACGACTCGTGGCGGGGGTCGTGCTCGTACGAGTGCAAGGTGTGCGCCACCCGCTGCTTGTCCAGCAGCGCTGTGGCGGGCGTCCCACGTCCGGCCATGCGGAATTACTACCAGCCCGCCCGTTGTTGAGCGGTACGTGGCAACCAACATGCTTGAGCGGTCACGCGTAGAGTCAGTCCCGACCCAGAACCTGTGGGAAGGGAGCGCGGTGCCCGCCACCGGCACGACAGAAACGACGGCGGAGCGCGCTGCGCGTTTCGAGCGCGACGCCATGCCCATGCTCGACCAGCTGTACTCGGCCGCGCTGCGCATGACGCGCAACCCGGCCGACGCGGAAGACCTGGTGCAGGAGACGTACCTCAAGGCCTACTCGGCGTTCGCGTCCTTCTCGGAGGGCACGAACCTCAAGGCGTGGCTGTACCGGATCCTGACGAACACCTACATCAACGGCTACCGCAAGAAGCAGCGCCAGCCGATCCAGCAGCCGACGGACGAGATCACGGACTGGCAGCTGGCGCAGGCGGAGAGCCACACCTCGTCCGGGCTGCGCAGCGCCGAGGTCGAGGCACTCGACAACCTGCCCGACAGCGACGTCAAGGAAGCATTGCAGCGGTTGCCGGAGGAGTTCCGGATCGCGGTCTACCTCGCCGATGTCGAAGGCTTCGCGTACAAGGAGATCGCTGACATCATGGGCACCCCGATCGGCACGGTGATGTCCCGGTTGCACAGGGGCCGTCGCCAGCTCCGCGACATGCTGGCGGACGTCGCCCGCGACCGCGGTTTCCTGCGAGGCAGCAACGGAGACGCGTCATGAACTGCGGCGAACCCCACGACACCGACTGCTCCGAGGTGCTGTCCGAGGTCTGGCTGTTCCTGGACCAGGAGTGCGACGGGTCCCGTCGCGCGGCGCTGCAGACGCACCTCGACGAGTGCCACCCGTGCCTGGAGCAGTTCGGGCTGGAGGAGCACCTCAAGGCGCTGCTCGCGCGCAAGTGCGGTGGCGACTACGCCCCCGCCGACCTGAAGGCGCGCATCCGGGCGACGATCGTGGAGATCCGCACCGAGGACTGAGACGTCCTCCCGCACGACAAAAGGCCCTGGTCACCGTGATGGTGTCCAGGGCCTTTCGCAGCACTCAGGCGTTGGGGCGCTTGCCTCGGTTGGCGCCGCCCTTTTTGCGGTCGCGGCGCTTGCGAGCACGCTTCGACATGGGTGTCTCCTAGGATCAGAACTGCTTCGCCCACCAGTTTCTCATGGAGGAGTTCTGTCTACGCTCACGGACCTGCTGGCCGAGCACACCAAGCTCTCCGGAGCGGCCGCCGACCACCTGCAACTGGTCGTCGCGGAGTGGCAGCTCCTCTCCGACCTGTCGTTCGCGGACTTCCTGATGTGGGTGCCGCTGGAGGACGACAAGTTCCTCTGCGTCGCCCAGGCCCGTCCCACCACCGCGCCCACGGCCCACCCGGAGGACGTGGTGGGCAGCGAGGTCGACTCCGAGGAGCACCCGCAGCTGCGCCGGGCACGGGACGAGTCGCGCATCTGCCGCGAGGAGGACCCGCGCTGGCACCTCGGCGTGCCGGTGCGCAGGGAGACGATCCCGGTGCGGCTGGGCACGCAGGTCATCGCGGTCCTGAGCCGCAGCACCAACCTCGCGGTGCCGCGCGTGCCGTCGCCGCTCGAGATCTCCTACCTCGGCAGCGCCGCCGACCTGTGCCAGATGATCGCCGACGGCACGTTCCCGGCGCCCGAACCGTCGCCGGACGTGCACACCAGCCCGCGCGTCGGCGACGGCCTGATCAGGCTCGACCCGTCCGGCGCGGTGGTGTTCGCCTCGCCGAACGCGCTGTCGGCCTACCACCGCATGGGGCACGCGTCCGACCTCGTCGGCGTCCACCTCGCCCCGCTCACCCGCAGCCTCATCGGCGACCCGTTCGACGCGACCGAGGTGGCCCAGCGCATCCGGCAGGCCCTCGACGGCCAGACGTCGATGCGCATGGAGGCCGAGTCGCGCCGGGGCGCCGCCGTGCTGTTCCGCGCGCTGCCGCTGCGGCCGCGCGGGCAGGCGGCCGGCGCGATCGTGCTGTGCCGCGACGTCACGGAGGTGCGCCGGCGGGACCGCGCGCTGATGTCCAAGGACGCGACGATCCGCGAGATCCACCACCGGGTGAAGAACAACCTGCAGACCGTGGCCGCGCTGCTCCGGTTGCAAAGCCGCAGGTTGAGCAACCCGGAGGCGAAGGAGGCGCTGGCCGAGTCGGTCCGCCGTGTGACTTCCATCGCACTGGTGCACGAGACCCTGTCGATGTCCGTGGACGAGCGCGTCGACCTCGACGACGTGGTCGACAAGGTGATCCCGATGATGGGCGACGTGGCCGTCACCGAGACCCAGGTGAGCGTGCGCCGCGAGGGCGGTTTCGGGGTCGTGCCCGCCGAGATCGCCACCCCGCTGGTGATGGTGCTGACCGAGCTCGTGCAGAACGCCTTCGAGCACGCCTACGCCCCTGGCCAGCGCGGGGAGGTCGTCGTCCACTCCGAGCGCTCCGCCAAGTGGCTCGACGTGACGATCACCGACGACGGCAAGGGCCTTCCGCAGGGCTTCTCGCTGGAACGCACCGACCGGCTGGGTCTGCAGATCGTTCGGACCCTCGTCGATTCCGAATTGAGAGGCTCGCTGAGCTTGCGGCGGCGGCCCCGAGGCGGTACTGAGGCGGTCCTGCGCGTGCCGCTCAGAGGGCGGCGGTAAACTGGCGAAGTGCACACGTGACGACCAGCCTCAGCGGTCTCACGTGGTCATGCGGGAGGGTGTGCAAACAACGAAGAAGCCCGACACCTGGCACGGTGTCGGGCTTCTTCTCGTACGTCTTTGCTTGCGGCGAACAGCCTGCTCAGGCGTTGCTGCGGGCACGCGTGCGGGCGTTGCGGCGCTTGAGAGCGCGACGCTCGTCCTCGCTCATCGCGCCCCACACGCCGGCGTCCTGGCCGCTCTCCAGCGCCCACGCGAGGCAGTCGGAGACGACGGGGCAGCGACGGCAGACGGTCTTCGCCTCGGCGATCTGGAGCAGCGCGGGACCACTGTTTCCCACGGGGAAGAACAGCTCGGGGTCCTCGTCGCGGCAGATCGCGCGGTGGCGCCAGTCCATTGGAACTACTCCTCAGCTAGGCGCGCACAAGGGCACGCCGGTTGTCAGCGGTCGTTTTTGGGGTGCTTGTGAATGCTTTCACGAACGGCAGAGATGTCAAGGGGTAAGCACTGACCCGGTGAGTGAACTCACCCAAAAGATCGACAGCGTTCACCTGGGGTTTCACGCTCTGCTGTCACTCGACTGCAGTACATCCCGGGTGAGTACCAGGACGGTCACGAACCGATCACGGACTGTCAAGTTGCTTATACGGCAACAGTCAACGCGTCGGGAACCGCCCGGAACTCGACCGCAGTCGTCGTTCCGAGGAAATCTCCGTCGACCTGGAGGTTGGCGGGCTCCTCGGACTTCACTCTGACATAACCCACGTCGTCGCGCCGAACGAGTTTCCCGCTCTTCGGGTTGCCCGTCGCGAGGACCTGGGCGATGTAGCGCCCGACGGTGGGCACCCGCATCGTCTCCAGCGCGCTGAGGCCGAGACCGCCGTCGAACGACGTGCTCGGGTTCAGCTGGATCGCCTTGTCGCCGAAGTACGTCCACGGGTCGGTGTTCGACACGAACACCATGCCGACGTCCTCGAAAGGCGCCTCGTCCGGGATCTCGACGGTGAAGTGCTGCGGTTTGCGCACGTTCTGCGCGTACGCCTTGAGCGCGACGCTCAGGTAGAGGGCAGGGCTCGCGTTGTGGCCCTTGGCGCGCTTGCGTTCGACGCCCGCCACCACGTCGGCGTCGAGCCCCATGCCGGCGTTGAAGGTGAACCAGCGCCCGTCGGCCCCCTCGGCGACGTCCGCGAAGACCTGGCCGAGCCCGATCCGCCGGCTGGTGCCGTGCTCGATCGCCTGGAGCAGCACGTGCGTGGCCTCGACGGGGTCGCGCGGGATGCCCAGGGCGCCCGCGAAGACGTTCGCCGAACCGCCGGGGACGACGCCCACCATCGGCGTCTCCGGGCGGGGGCCGTCGCGCAGGACGCCGTTGACGACCTCGTTGACCGTGCCGTCGCCACCGTGGGCGATGACCAGGTCGAACCCGTCCGACACGGCCTGGCTCGCGGCGTCCGCGGCGTGGCCGCGGTAGGAGGTCTGGAC
The DNA here is from genome assembly GCF_042725365.1 of Lentzea sp. NPDC060358. NCBI lineage: Bacteria > Bacillati > Actinomycetota > Actinomycetes > Pseudonocardiales > Pseudonocardiaceae > Lentzea > Lentzea sp. NPDC060358. Next base: position 4,516 of record NZ_JBHXCW010000235.1, read on the forward strand.
GATCTCCAGCTTCACGTCGCTGGCCAGCGCGTGCGCCAAAACGTCACGGCCCGCCGGCGTCGTTGTAGTCGCCTGCGGGTTCACCACGAGAAGTGCGCGCACCACTTGAGAGTAAGACAATGCGTGACCGCCGGCGTCTCGCATGTCCTCCCTCGGGGTAGCCACAGCCTCACGAAAGTGGCGCAGATCTCCCTTCCGTCAGCACCGCGTTCCCCTCGAAGTCGAGTGCACCCCGGACGACCGCCGGCTCGCTGAGGAGGTCCCTCGATCCTGCCGCGCGGGGCGTGCCGAGTGAGCCCTCCAACCGGGTGGCCTACGATCCGTGACCAGGTACAGAACGTGAGGAAAGGCCGCCCGTGACCACTGGGACCCCGGCGCCACCGCGCTCGGTGCGCATCGCCTCCGCGCTCACCGTCCTGCAGGGCCTGGGCGGCATCGCGCTGGCCGTCGCCCTCGTGATCCGGGTGATCGGCGGGTCGAAGCCCGCCGGCCCGATCCTCGGCGCCGCCGGTGTGCTCGTGATCTGGTTCGGCGCGGCGATCCTCGCCTCGGTGCTGTTGTTCCGGGGCCAGCACGGCGCGCGCACGCCCGTTATCGTCACGCAGCTGCTGCTCCTGGGCTGTGCCTGGTACGCCTACGGCCCGTCTGACCAGCAGCTCCTGGGGTCGCTGGGCGGCATCTACTGCGTCGTGGTGCTCGTGCTGCTGTTCACCAGTGACGGCCGCCGCTGGGCGATGGGCCACGACTCCGCGGATCACGACAAAGCCGACTAACGGAGGGTGGTCAGCCTCACACCAAAGGGTGAAGCTGTGCGTGGTTGCTTAACCACTCCCTGCTCTCAAGAGGTGACCAACCATGCGTGTTATGACCGCGATCGCGGGTGCCTTCCTGGCGGCGCTCTCCCTCGCACCCGTGACGGCCTCGGCTGCTCCCGAGGACCCGAACATGTCGCCGATGATCATCGGCGGCAGCACCGCGTCGAACTTCCCGTACGCGGCGCGGCTCTTCGTGAACGGGCGGGAGAACTGCTCCGCCACGAAGATCGCCCCGACCTGGATCCTGACGGCGGAGCACTGCGTGGCCTCCTCGGGCACGTACACCTTCCGCGCGGGCAGCTTGGACCAGACCTCCGGTGGCCAGCTCGTCACCGGTAACCAGATCATCAAGCACCCGTCGGCCGACCTGGCGCTCGTCCGGGTCAGCACGTCGATGTCGGCGCCGTTCTCCCCGCTCGGCCAGACCGTCTCGAACGGCCAGACCGTGCAGCTCTACGGCTGGGGCGCGACCTGCACCAACCAGCCGGAGATCAACTGCCAGTCGCGCTACCTGAAGGTCGCGAACACCCAGGTCACGAACGTCAACGGACGTGACTACCGGGGTGGTCAGGCCATCAGCGTGCGGCGCATCGACGGCATCGCCGCCGGTGGCGACTCCGGCGGCCCGATGTTCGCGAACGGCCGCCAGGTCGGTGTCGCGTCCACCTCGGACCGGTCGAGCGTCTCGAACTACACCAACATCAACAACTCCAGCTACCGCAGCTGGATCCGGCAGTACGCGGGAGTCTGAGACACCCCGTCCCACCAGCGGTAACCCTGCGATGGCCCTCGGCTCCGGCCGGGGGCCATCACCCTGCGTGTTCACCAATGGCGGATGGACACGAACGGAGTAGCCAGCTACCGTTCCGCAGCGTTCGCGCCGCTCGGGAGCAGGTGAGGTGCGCTGTGCAGGACCGCCTGAAGCAGGTGAGGACAGGGGGCGGTTCCGAGCGCCCGAACATGGCCCGCCTCTTCGACTACTACCTCGGCGGGGCCCACAACTTCGCGGTCGACCGCCTGCTGGCCGAGGAGAGCATCGCGCGGTTCCCGGTCGCCGAGATGGCGCGCACGATCAGGTCGTTCTCCCGCCGCGTGGTGCGGCTGTGCGTCGAGGAGTACGGCATCCGCCAGTTCCTCGACCTGGGCAGCGGCATCCCGACCGCGGGCAACGTCCACGAGGTCGCCCAGTCGATCGACCCGTCGTGCAGCGTCGTCTACGTCGACCACGACCCGATCGCCGTCGCGCACGCCCGCACGATGCTGCGCGACAACCTCGACGCCGCCATCGTGCAGTCCGACGTGAGCGACGTCGGCGCCGTGCTGCGCGACCCCGAGACGCGCCGCCTCATCGACTTCAGCGAACCGACCGCGGTGCTGATGATCGGCATCCTCCCGTACGTCACCGACGAACCCGCGGGTGTCGTCGCGCGCTACCGGGCCGCGTTGTGCGAAGGCAGCATCCTCGCGCTGACGCACCTCACGAAGGACGTCGAGCCCGAGCTCGTCGGCCGGCTGGTCGACCACCTCGCGGACGGCATGCACTCGCCGCTCGTGCCGCGCACGAAGCAGGACGTGGAGGAGTTCCTCTGCGGGCTGCGGCTGCTCGAGCCCGGTCTGGTGCTCGCGGCGCACTGGCGCGCGGACGGCGAGCTGCCCGGTGCGTCGGCCGCGGCGGACGCCTCGACCTACGGCGCCGTGGGCCTGGTCGGTCCCTGATCCCTCGGGTACGACGAAGGCCGGGCCCGGAGCCCAGGGGTGGCTCCAGACCCGGCCTTGCGCCGTTGCGGGGATCAGCTCCGGTACGCGGCCTGCTGGCCCGCGAGCGCGGCCGGGCCGTGGTACTGCGCGTTGCCGAACGCGAGGATCGCGTAGCCGATCAGGCTGAACAGCCAGAGGCCGACGACGCCGAAGACGGTGTCCTTCGCGAACGACTTGGCGATGTCGATCGACACGATGACCGAGATGACCACGTTCACGAACGGGATCAGCATGAGGACGAGCCACCAGCCGGGACGGCCGGCGATCTTCAGCCACACGTAGATGTTGTAGATCGGGATGATCGCGGCCCAGCCGGGCTGACCCGCCTTGGTGTTGACCTTCCACATGATGATGATGCCGATCACGGCGAAGATCAGGCTGATCACCAGGAAGGTGCCGGAGATGGCGGCAGCGGCCGTCGTGTCGATCTCGGTGGTCGGGTCAGTGCCCGCGGTCGTTCCTTCTTTCCACGCTTGCTTCTTGCCGGGGGATCGGCGAGCGGGGACGCTGCCAGCACCGTGCGCCGGTCCTGTGTGGAATTCCCGTTTCGTGAGCCTTTCGAGACCTTCCGTCAACCTTCAGAGTGATGAGCCCAGCTCGCGTAGCGCCTCGTCCGCCACCCGCATCACGGTCCACTCGTCCATCGGGACGGCGCCGAGCTTGCGGTAGAAGCCGATGCTGGGCTCGTTCCAGTTGAGGACCCACCACTGGAACCTGGTGTAGCCCTTGGCGACGCACTCCCGGGCAAGTGTCTCGAGCAGCTGCCTGCCGATGCCGCTGCCGCGGTGCTCCGGCGTGACGTAGAGGTCCTCGAGGTAGATGCCGTGCACGCCGTCCCACGTCGAGAAGTTCAGGAACCACAACGCGATCCCGACAACCTCACCGTCCACTTCGGCCACGTGGCCGAACAGCGCGGCGTGATCGCGGAACAACGCGGTGTGCAACTGCTCCGCGGTGAGGTGGCACTGCTCGGGCGCCTTCTCGTAGAGCGCGAGCTCGTGCACCAGCCGCACGGCCGCGTCGACGTCGCGCGGTTCGACCCGGCGGATCATCACACCTCCCACGCGGGCACGTTGAGCCTGCGCACCTGCGGGTCGCCCCGCTCGTCGCCCAGCTGGCAGATGCCGGCCGGGTCCAGTCCGAAGTGGACGCCCTGGTCGGGCGCGAGGCCGAGCCACGCCGCGATCAGCACGCGGCTGAAGTGCCCGTGCCCCACCAGCACCACGTCGCCGCCGGGCAGGATCTTGCGCACCTCGCCGAGCACCTTGCGGGCCCGGTCCTGCACCTCGGCGTGCGTCTCGCCGTTCGGCATCGGGTGCGTCCAGACCGTCCAGCCGGGGACGCGCTCGCGGATCTGCGGGGTGGTGATGCCCTCGTAGTCGCCGTAGTCCCACTCGGCCAGGTCCTCGGTGGTGGCGCCGACCTCCAGCCCGGCGAGCTCCGCCGTCCTGGTGGCGCGGTGGCGCGGGCTCGTCAGCACGAGCGCGGGCGCCTGGTCGGTGCCCCGCAGCCGGGCGAGCACGGCGCCCGCGCGGCGTGCCTGCTGCTCGCCCTCGGGCGTCAGCTCGATGTCAGTGCGTCCCGTGTGCCTGCCGGTCTCGGACCACTCGGTCTGGCCGTGGCGCAGCAGGTAGAGGTGGGTGCTCACCTGTTCGATCCTAAGGAGTGACGGGGAGCACGTTTGGAGGAGTCCGCTCGCGAGGTAGCCGGGAAGACATGACCGCCGAGCAGCCCGACCACGGCGTCCCCGACGAGGTCGACGCACGCGAGATCCGCGAAGCCTTCGGGGTCCGCGTCGCGCGCATCCGCACCGAACTCACTTCGACGTGGAACAAACTGCGCCAGAACGAACGCGACACCGACGCCGGGGAGCGGTGAGGTCCAGGTCGGCCGGAATTCGGCGACCAGCGCTGTAGAACCTGCCCTGAGCTGGGTCAACCCGCCATTCGCATCTCAAATGAGCTGAATGGCGTAATACTGTCGTCTATTTGTTGTTTTGGTTGGCGACCGGCGGTCGCAAACGCGTTCGACCTCGCTAGAACGGAGTGGATCCGTCCTTTTCGAGGGGGACCTGCATGCGCCGGACATTCGCGTTTCTGATACCCGTTCTGCTGGCCGCGGTCTTACCCGCGGTGCCCGCGTCAGCCGCTCCGCAGCCACCTCCCGGCGTGTCCGTCGCCGGGGGCGTGCTCCGCTGGACCGCTCCCGCGCCGATGCCGCCGACGAACGCCGGCGTGGAGTTCTGGGAGGGCGACCGGTTCCTCGGGCGCGCCCGGGAGTCCGCCGACCTCCGCACGTTCACGCTGGAGGCGGCGCCGGGGGACCCGTCCGCGGTGCAGGTGAGATCGGCCGGCAGGCGCCTGGACGTGCCCGAGCCGCCGCAGGCCTCGCTGGCCGTGCCCGAACTGCCCGCGCCCCGGCCCGCGGCGGACGTGGACCCCGGCACGCCCGGCCCGTACGCCACGACCACCGGTGAGTACGAGCTCGACCCGATCACGCTGCCCGGTTACCGGGTGCCGATCGAGATGCAGGCCGTCGTCGTCGCGCCGGAGAGCGCGCCCGGCAAGCGGCCGCTCGCGCTGTTCCTGCACGGCCGGCACTTCACCTGCTACGGCGGGTCGGGCCAGATCAGCATCAACTGGCCGTGCCCGGCGGGCATGACCGCCGTGCCGAGCCATCGCGGGTACCTGAAGGCGCAGCAGCTCCTCGCCTCGCAGGGCTACCTGACGGTCTCGATCTCCGCGAACGGCATCAACGCCCAGGACGCGCAGGCCGTGGACGCCGGTGCGCAGGCGCGGTCGTCGCTGGTGCGCCACCACCTGGCGAGGTGGGCGGACTGGTCGTCCGGCAGCGGGGGCGCACCCGTCGCCGTGCAGGCCGACATGGACGAGGTGCTGCTCATCGGCCACTCCCGCGGCGGCGAGGGCGTCAACCGCGCGGCGACCGACAGCCTCACCCCGCCCGCGGGCGACACCGGGTTCAGCGGTCCGGTCCGCTGGACCATCCGCGGTGACGTGCTGGTCGGTCCCACGATCTTCGGCCACAACCCGGCGCCGGACGTGCCGTCGGTGACGATCCTGCCCGGCTGCGACGGCGACGTCTCCGACCTGCAGGGCCAGATGTTCGTCGACCAGACGCGCGGCCTGAGCGACGGTGCCGCGCTGCACAGCGCGCTGTACGTGGCCGGCGCGAACCACAACTACTTCAACAGCGAGTGGACGCCCGGCCAGGCGGTCGCGCCGGCGTTCGACGACTTCTCGCCCGGCAGCCCGCCGGACGCGCTGTGCACGCCCGGCACCGCCACCCGCCTGACCGCGGACCAGCAGCAGGCCGCGGGTGCCACCTACGTCGCGGCGTCCGCGCAACTGTTCCTCTCCGGCGACGAGCGGGTGCTGCCACTGCTCGACGGGTCCGGCGTGCGCGCGCCGTCCGCCGACCCGGCCCGTGTCCTCTCGCACGCCGTCGGTGCCGCGCGGAAGCCGTTCGTCGTGCCGGACGCCGCCACGGCCGTGTCCGGGAGCGCGCGGGTGTGCCAGCAGGTCTCGCGGGACGCGGCGGCCGTGTGCAGCACGACGCGGTCACCGCACTTCGTCGGCTTCCGGTACGCGTCCGCGCAGCCGGAACGCCTGTCCGTCGCGCTGAAGTGGGCGGCGGCGGGACAGACGGCCGAGGTGCGGCCGGCGGCCCCGGTGTCGCTGGAGGGGTCGCGGTCGCTGGCCCTGCGGCTGGCGGTCCCGGCGAACGCTCCCACCACCGGGTTCGGCGTCTCGGTGACTGATCGAAGTGGACAGAGGCACGCGCTCGGGTCGGTGTCCGTCACCGGTCTGCCCGGCACCGCCCGCGTGAGTGCGTTGTGGGCCCAGGAAGTCCGCGTTCCGCTGCCCGGGGGACTCGGTGCCGTGGCAGCGCTGGAACTGGTGCCCGAGACGGCGGCGGGCGAGGCGTGGCTGATCGACGCCCACGGCTGGAACGACGGGCTCGTCCCGGTGGCGGTGACCGGCCCGGGCCGGGTCGACGCCACCGTCGTCACCGCGGACGAGGGGAACTCCGGCACGCAGACGTACAACGTCGTCGTCACCGCGGGCGGCGACGGCACCCGTGTCGTGCGGCTCTTCTACACCACCGCGGACAACCAGCCCACGACGAAGCTCGTGTCGCTGGCACCCGGCGAGAACCGCACCGAGGTGCCGATCCCGGTCACCGGCAACACCAGGTGGGGCGGCGACCGGCAGGTCCCCGTCGCGGTGCAGGCGATCTCGAACGCCGTCGTCGGGTCCGCGGTCGGCGGCCTGCTGGTGCGCGACGACGACCCGGCGCCGAAGCTCACGGTCACGCCGGTCGCGGACAGCGTGGTGGAGGGCGGTGTCCTGAAGTGGAGGCTGACGCTCTCGGAAGCCGCCGACGCGCCGTTCACGCTGGGCGGCCTGCCGGTGGCACCCGAGGGTGCCACCGAACTGTCCACAACGGACGTCAACGGCACGTGGTTCCAGCAGAACTCCGGTGAGTCGGCGCTGCCGTCGAGGCCGCTGTCCGCGAGTCAGCTCGCGCTCTACGTGGTGATCGCGCCGGGGCAGACGTCGATCGAGGTCACCGTGCCCACGGTGACCGACGCCGAAGCCGAGTCCGAGGAGCAGGTCCGGGTGCAGTTCGAGGGGCTCTCGCCGACCGGCACCGACTTCGAGGTGATCGGCAAGGTCGCCCAGGCCTAGGCGCTTCGCCGGACGGTGCCGCTCCCCGCTCGGG
>NZ_JBHXCW010000236.1:0-11765 GCF_042725365.1 Lentzea sp. NPDC060358
GCTCCCACTCTCCCTGGGGCCGCATCACCGCCGTTGGCGTTCTACTGTGGTTCGTGCACTCCCGGACCGTGGCGATCCACTACGTGCGCGCCGCGTTGCGCGCGTGCCCGGAGCCGTCGGTCGTGCTGCACGGCGCTGGCATCCCCGCGAGCCTGCTCGACGACGACCGGGCGCGGGTCACGCCCGCCCAGTACACGAAGTTCGTCCAGACGCTCTGGGAAGTCCTCGACGACGAGTTCATGGGCTTCGGGCCGCGGCCGTCCAAGCGCGGCACGTTCGCGATGATGTGCCTGCTCGCCGTGCACTGTCCCGACCTGGAATCGGCGTTGCGGCGCGGGCTCGCGTTCTACGCCCTGTTCGAGCAGCCGCTGCACCTCGCGCTCGACGGCGGGCGCTTCACGCTCGACATCCCCGGCGACCCCGACCACTTCCTCACCGAGTCGCTGCTCGTGCTGTGGCACCGGCTCTCGTCGTGGCTGATCGGCCGCCGGATCCCGTTACGGGCCGCCGAGTTCGGCTACCCCGAGCCCGCGCACGCCGCCGAGTACCACCTGATCTTCGGCTGCCCGCTGACCTTCGGGGCGGCCGCCACCTCGATCTCGTTCGACCCGAAGTTCCTGCGCATGCCGGTCGTGCAGGACGAGGCGGCGCTGCGCAGGTTCCTGCGGCACTCGCCGGCGGAGCTGCTGTCGCGCCGCGACCACGGTGCCGACACGGCGGGGCACGTGCGGCGGCTGCTCGGGCGCGGGGCCACGGGACTCGAGGCCGTGGCGGCCCAGCTGGGGGTGTCGGCGCCGACGTTGCGGCGCAAGCTCGCGGCCGAGGGGACGTCGTTCCGCGAGGTGCGGGAGCAGTTGCTGCGCGACCAGGCCGTGGCGTCGCTGGTGCGCGGGGGCGAGTCGGTGGAGGAGCTGGCGCTGCGCCTCGGGTTCTCCGAGGCGAGCGCCTTCCACCGGGCCTTCAAGCGGTGGACCGGGTCCTCACCCGGCTCGTACCGCGCCTAGAACTTCTCGCGCTCCCGCAACGACGTCGGCGGGCGGAACCGCTCGCCGTAGGTGTCCGCGAGGTAGTCGGCGCGCTCGACGAACGCCTGCACGCCGACCGAGTTGATGAACTGCAGCGTGCCGCCGCTCCACGGCGCGAAGCCGAACCCGAAGATCGAGCCGATGTTCGCGTCCGCCACCGACGTCAGCACGCCCTCGTCCAGGCACCGCACGGTCTCCAGCGCCTGCACGAACAGCAGCCGGTTGCGCACGTCCTGTTCGGACACTCCCGCGTCGGCCTTCGCATAGCGGGTGGTGAGCTCCGGCCAGAGGAACTTCTTGCCGCCCTCCGGGTACTCGTAGAAGCCAGCGCCGGCCGACTTCCCGCTGCGCCCCAGCGACACCATCTCGCGGATGAGGTCGTAGGCCGCGCTCTCCGACACCAGCGACGGGTCGTCGGCGAGCGTCTGGTCGTGGATCTTCAGCTGCAGCGACAGCGTCACCTCGTCCGAGACGGCCAGCGGGCCCACGGCCATGCCGGCCTTCTTGGCGACGTTCTCGATCAGCGCGGGGGCCACGCCCTCGGCCAGCATCGTGATCGCCTCGATGACGTACGTGCCGAACGTCCGCGAGGTGTAGAAGCCGCGCGAGTCGTTGACCACGATCGGCGTCTTCCCGATCTGCCGCACGTAGTCCAGCGCGCGCTGCAGCGTCTCCTCGGACGTCTTCTCGCCGCGGATGATCTCCACGAGCCGCATCTTCGGCACGGGCGAGAAGAAGTGCAGGCCGATGAACCGCTCCGGCGCCGTCACCGCGGAGGCGAGGCCGGTGATCGGCAGCGTCGAGGTGTTGGACGCGATCACCGCGTCCGGCAGGGCGTGCGACTCGGCCGCGGGCAGCACCTTGTTCTTCAGCTCGCGGTTCTCGAACACGGCCTCGATGACCAGGTCGCAGCCCGCCAGGTCGTCGTCGGAGTCGGTCGGCGTGATGCCTTCCAGGCCCTGAGCGCCCTTCTGCGCCGACTCCAGCGTCACGTCCTTCAGGACGACCTCGATGCCCGCCTTCGCGGACACCTCGGCGATTCCGGCGCCCATCATGCCCGCGCCCAGCACGCCGAGCTTCGCCACGCGCTTGCCCGCGGACGACGCGCGTCCGTTGACCTCGTTGAGGTTGAACCAGAACGCCGTGATCATGTTCTTGGAGACCTGGCCGGAGGCCAGCTCCACGAAGTAGCGGCCCTCGATCTTCAACGCCGTGTCGAAGTCGACGTAGGCGCCCTCGACGGCGGTGGCCATGATCTTCTTCGGCGCCGGGTACGCGCCGTGCGTCTTCTTGCTCAGCACGGCGGGTGCGGCCGCGAGCAGGCCGTAGCTGTTGGGGTCGCCGAACTTCAGGTCCGGCACGCCCGCGCCCTGCACGTCCCACGGCTGCGTCGGTGCCGGGTTCGCCTTGATCCACGCGATGGCCTCGGAGATCAGCTCCTCGCGCGTCTCGACGAGCTGGTCGACGATCCCGGCCTGCAGCGCGCGTTCCGGGCGCAGCTGCTTGCCCTCCATGAGCAACGGCAACGCCTTCTGCACGCCGAGCAGCCGCACCATGCGCGTGACGCCACCGCCGCCGGGCAGCAGGCCGAGCGTCGCCTCGGGCAGGCCGACGCGGATGCCGTTGTCGTTCAGCACGATCCGGCGGTGCGCGGCGAGCGCGATCTCGAAGCCGCCGCCGAGCGCGGTGCCGTTGATCGCGGCTACGACCGGCTTGCCGAGCTTCTCCAGCCGCCGCAGCTGCGACTTGAGCTCCTCGACGCCTTCGAGGGCCTGCGCGGCGTTCTCCGGCGTGATCGCGATGAGCACGTTCAGGTCGCCACCGGCGAAGAACGTCTTCTTGGCGGACGTGATGACCACGCCCGTGATGTCGTCGCCCTCGAGCTTCGCGACCGCGTCGCCCATCAGGTCGCGGTACTCGTCGTTCATGACGTTGGCGGAGCCGGACATGTCCATCGTCAGCGTGACGATGCCGTCGGAGTCCTTGTCGTAGTGGAAAGGCATCTCTCAGACCCTCTCGATGATCGTCGCAATGCCCATGCCGCCGCCGACGCACAACGTGGCGAGACCGCGCCGCAGGTCCCGGCGCTCCAGCTCGTCGAGCAGGGTGCCGAGGATCATGCAGCCGGTGGCGCCCAGCGGGTGGCCCAGCGCGATCGCGCCGCCGTTGACGTTGACCTTGTCCTCGGGGACGTCCATGTCCCGCAGGAACTTCAGCACGACCGACGAGAACGCCTCGTTGACCTCGAACAGGTCGATGTCCTCGACCGACAGCCCGGCCTTGTCGAGCGCCTTGCGGGCGGACGGCGCCGGTCCGGTCAGCATGATCGTGGGTTCGGTGCCCACGACCGCGACGGACACGATCCGGGCGCGCGGCGTCAGGCCCAGGGCCTTCCCGGCCGTCTCCGAGCCGATCAGCATGGCCGCGGCACCGTCGACGATCTGCGACGAGTTGCCCGGCGTGTGCACGTGCGTGATGCGCTCGACGGTGGGGTAGCGGTCGATCGCCACCGTGTCGTAGCCGAGGTCGCCGTGGAACTGGAAGCTGGGCTTGAGCTTGCCCAGCGACTCCACGGTGGAGTCGGGACGGATCGTCTCGTCCTCCTTGAGCACCACCGTGCCGTTCTGGTCGACGACCGGCACCACGGACCGCTCGAACCAGCCGTTCTTCTGCGCCTCGAACGCGTGGGCGTGCGACCGGGCGGCCCACGCGTCCACGTCGGTGCGCGAGTGGCCCTCCAGCGTCGCGATCAGGTCGGCCGACACGCCCTGCGGCACGAACGACAGGTCGAAGTTCGTCGAGGGGTCGATCGCCCACGCGCCGCCGTCGGAGCCCATCGGCACGCGCGACATCGACTCGACGCCCCCGGCCACCACGAGGTCCTCGAACCCGGACGCGACCTTGGCCGCGGCGAGGTTCACCGACTCGAGGCCGGACGCGCAGAACCGGTTGAGCTGCACGCCGGCGGGGCGCTGGTCCCACCCGGCGGCCAGCAGGGCCGTGCGGGCGATGTCGCCGCCCTGCTCGCCGAGCGGGGACACCACGCCGAACACGACGTCGTCCACCGCGGAGGTGTCGAGGGAGTTGCGTTCGGACAGCGCGCGCAGCACACCGGCGGCCAGCTCGACGGGCCGGACGCTGTGCAGCGACCCGCGCTTGCCCTTGCCGCGCGGCGTGCGCACCGCGTCGAAGATCAAGGCTTCGCTCATGGCACCCACGCTAGGCCCGGCCCACCGCACTGGCCATGACCGTGGAGGGTGACCGATTAGCTCACCTGGTAGTTCATGTACTCCGGGTCCTCGGCCTGCACGAACCCGAGCCGCCGGTAGAGCCGGCGCGCGGGCAGGTTGTCCACCCACACCCGCAGCGTGACGACCTTCCAGCCCTCACCGGCCGCCCACTCCAGCACGGCTCTGACCAGTGCCTCCCCGAGCCCGCGGCCGCGGTGGGAGGGCCGCACCCACATCGAGTAGAGGTAGAGGCCCTCCGGTTTGGCGGTGGCCGCGACCAGCGCGACGGGCTCGGAGTCGAGCGTCGTGTCGAGCGCGACGACCTTCAGGCCCTCCGCGGCCCGGTCGCGCCACTCGGTCTCGCCGTACTCCCGCTCGACCGCCAGCGTCGCCCCGAACTCCTCGGGGTCGCTCGACAGCGCCTCCAGCCGGATGTCGCGCCACAGTCGCCACTCGCCGGGCGCGACCTGATGGATCTCCATACCGGTGAGTCTGGCCGACGGGGTGGCGATTTCGCTCAGTTTTTCGCGTGACGGCGACACGCGCCGGTCATGGCGTGGATCACCTGCCGGTGGTTTCGTGGAGGTCATGGCAGAGCGTCGATCGCGGTGGATGGACAGCGACCTGGACCAGTTGCGCCAGCTCGCGCGCACGTTCTTCGAGAAGGAGGTCACGCCGAACGTCGAGCGCTTCGCCGAGCAGAAGCAGGTCGACCGGGAGCTGTGGACCAAGGCCGGCGAGCTCGGGCTGCTGTGCCTGAGCATCCCCGAGGAGTACGGCGGCGGTGGCGGCACGTTCGCGCACGAGGCCGTACTGCTCGAGGAACAGGCACGCGCCGGCGACAGCGCGTGGGGCAACAGCGTGCACAGCGGGATCGTCGCCCACTACGTCAACTCCTACGGCACCGAGGAGCAGAAGCGGCGCTGGCTGCCCAAGCTGGCGTCCGGCGAGTACGTCGGCGCGATCGCGATGACCGAACCCGGCGCGGGCTCCGACCTCCAGGGCATCCGGACCAAGGCCGTGCGCGACGGCGACGAGTACGTCATCAACGGCTCGAAGACGTTCATCACCAACGGCGTGCACGCCGACCTCGTCGTCGTGGTCGCCAAGACCGACCCGGCGCAGGGCGCGATGGGCATCTCCCTGCTCGTGGTGGAGAAGGACATCCGGCGCGGCCGCGTGCTCGACAAGGTCGGCATGAAGGGCCAGGACACCGCCGAGCTGTTCTTCGACGACGTGCGCGTACCCGCCTCGAACCTCCTCGGCGAGCAGGAGGGCCAGGGGTTCGTCCAGCTCATGCAGCAGCTGCCGCAGGAACGCCTGATCATCGGCGTCTGCTCGATCGCGGGCATCGAGGCCGCGGTGGAGATGACGCTGAGGTACGTGAAGGAGCGCCAGGCGTTCGGCAAGGAGCTGATCAAGTTCCAGAACACCCGGTTCAAGCTCGCCGAGTGCGCCACCGAGGCGGCCGTGACCAGGGCGTTCATCGACGAGTGCGTCGAGAAGCACCTGCGCGGCGAGCTCGACGTGCCGACCGCGGCGATGGCGAAGTGGTGGGCCACCGACCGGCTGACCAGGGTCGTCGACGAGTGCGTGCAGCTCTTCGGCGGCTACGGCTACATGAACGAGTACCCGATCGCCCGTGCCTGGTCCGACGCCCGCGTGCAGCGGATCTACGGCGGCACGAACGAGATCATGAAGGAAATCATCGCGAGGTCCCTGTGAGCGGTCCTCTCGAAGGTCTGAAGGTCGTCGAGCTCGCGGGCCTCGCGCCCGCGCCGTTCGCCTGCATGGTGCTCGCCGACCTGGGCGCGGACGTCGTGCAGGTGCACAAGCCGGGGAGCCGCTCGACGGTTCCCGGCGACTTCCTGGGCCGCAACCGGCGCTCGATCGCGGTCGACACCCGCCGGCCGGAGGGCTCGGAGCTGGTGCTGAAGCTGGTCGAGCGCTCGGACGTGCTGGTCGAGGGCTTCCGGCCGGGCGTCACCGAACGGCTGGGCATCGGGCCGGCGCAGTGCCTCGCCCGCAACCCGCGCCTCATATACGGGCGCATGACCGGTTGGGGTCAGGACGGGCCGCTGGCCGACCGCGCCGGGCACGACATCAACTACATCGCGGTCGCCGGCGCGCTGGAGCCGCTGGGCCGGGCCGGCGGGCCGCCGTCGTTCCCGATCAACCTGCTCGGCGACTTCGGCGGGGGAGGGCTGCTGCTCGCCCTCGGCGTGCTCGCGGCGCTGTACGAACGGGAACGCTCCGGGCGCGGCCAGGTCGTCGACGCGGCGATGGTCGACGGGGCGGCGCTGCTGACGACGTTCCTGCACGGCATGAAGTCCGCGGGCATGTGGTCCGGCGGGCGCGGCGAGAACATGCTCGACGGCGGCGTGCCGTTCTACGACGTCTACGAGGCCGCGGACGGGCGGTTCGTGGCCGTGGGCGCGCTGGAGGAGAAGTTCTACGCCGACCTCGTGCGCGTGCTGGAGCTGCAGGACGCGCCGTCGCGCAACGACCCGGCGAAGTGGCCCGAGCTGCGGGAACGGATCGCGGCGGCGGTGAAGACCAGGACGCGGGACGAGTGGGCCGAGCTCGCGGGGGACACCGACGCGTGCCTGGCGCCGGTGCTGAGCCCGCAGGAGGCGGCGCGGCACCCGCACAACGCCGCGCGGGAGGTGTTCGTGGACGTCGCCGGGGCGGTGCACCCGGCTCCGGCACCCCGGTTCGACCGCACGCCGACGGCGGTTCCGACCCCTCCGGCCGAGACCGGGGCGGACACCGCGGAAGTGCTCGCGGACATGGGTGTGGCGGACGCCGAAATTGTGGAACTGCGGCGGTCCGGAGTAATTGGATGAATGTTCGGGTGCGCATTAAACAGCGCCACGAAGGCGTGACGGAGCGTGATGCCGGCGGTTCGGCATCCGGGTGAGGCCCGGTGCACCTGCCTTCGTCCAAGCTGTGGGATGCGAGGGAGTCCGTGTTCACCTCGTGCCCAGGACATCGGCGCTGGACAGGGACCTCTTTAGCCGCCATTCGGGTGACATCGGGCGCCGTGCAGGCGTGCGCCGCTGGCAGAACCTCGCCCGAGTTGGGCGTGGTCGTTGTTCATCGCAAGGGTGAATGAGGGAGCATGTCGGGTGACACGGCGGTCCGCCGCCTCAGCTGAGAGCGACATGGACGGAGAGGTACCTGTGAACCTCAAGAAGGTGCTAGTGCTGGCGGTCGTCGCGCTGGTGCTGTTCCTCCTGATCACCCGGCCCGAGGAGTCCGCCGGGGCGGTCCAGACGGTGCTCGGCTGGCTGCGCGACGGAGCGGAGTCGATCATCACCTTCATCAGGAGCCTCTTCGGGACGGCGACGCCGATTCGCTAGTGACCCACGGTGATCTTCGGCCGTTCGCGTTGAGCCGGACGGGTGGAATGCGGCCAATCACGCACTGGTAACGGGTGTTCTGGGGATTCAGGGTCTGGTGATTGTCAGACCTACCGAATACCTTCCGCTGCAATGGCCGATCCCCGACCGACGAGGAGGCATGGATGGTCGAGGACTCCGGGGTCCACGAGCTCTTGAAGCAGTGGGCGGCTGAACGGTCTGACGACGCAGAGATGCAGGAGGTGAACCGGATCAAGAACGCGTGGCTCGCTGAGGCTCCCCCCTCGGCGCCAGGCATCCCCGTGCAGCGGGGTGCCGCACGGAGCGGGTCGCGTGGCTTGGTCAAGGTCGACTCGGCGGATCCGGCCTACGTGGCCGCGATGCGCAAGCGGGCGCCGGAGGCACCCGAGGCGTTGCTCGCCGCCGCAGCGAGCTACTGGCAGCTCGTCGGTGACGTCAGCGAGGCCGAGCAGTGGTGGGACGCGGGCATCAGCCCGCTGGACCAGCGCGCGCTCGACTACCGCGCTGCCGGCCTGACGCCCGCCGACCTCGGGAGGCGCCTGGGACCTATGACGGTTCTCCAGCACCTTCGCCGTGGCTCCGCCGCGGCCTGGTGCGTCGCACGTCTGCAGAGGCAGCGCCGGGACGGCGTGGCGTAGGACGGACGGGCTGCCGGAGGCGGCAGCCCCGTACCCATGACGCTCAACCCTCACGGGCGGCCTCCTGATCGGAGGCCTCACCCAAGTAGTGTGGAGGCCGTGCGCGGCCTCCTTACTCCCCAACGCTTGCTGATCGCGTTCGCCTGTCTGGCGGCGCTGGTCGTGTGTTGCGGGCTCGCGTACTGGCAGTGGCAGCGCTTCGAGTCCGCCAGCGGCACCTTCCAGAACCTCGGGTACGTGCTGCAGTGGCCGCTCTTCGGCCTCTTCCCCCTCTTCATGGTGTGGCGCTTCCGCCGCCTGGCTCGCCAGAACCGTGACGGGGCTCTCCCCGCACCGGAGCCGGTTGCACCCGCCGCCACGCCGGTGACTACGGTTGACGCCGTCAGACCCGCGCCTGTCGAGCACTTCGACGACGAAGAAGACGCGGAGCTCGCGGCCTACAACCGCATGCTCGCGGACCTCCACGCGCGGGACGGTCGTTGAGCGAAGGCGGGCAGATGAAGGGTGCGTTGACCCGGTTCAGGGTCATGGCTTACGTGGTCGGTGTCTTCCTGCTGCTGCTGGTCGTGGCGATGGTGCTCAAGTACGCCGCAGACATGGGCGGCGCGATGAAGGTCGTCGGCCCGATCCACGGCTTCCTCTACGCCATCTACCTGGTGCTTTCCGTCGACCTGGCGCTGAAGCTGCGCTGGTCGATCAAGGGCACCCTGCTGGTGCTGCTCGCCGGGACGGTCCCGTTCCTGTCGTTCTGGGCCGAGCGCAAAGTGGTCGAGAAGACCGCGCAGGGCGTGCCGTTGTGACGTTTGGCCTGCTAGCGTCTGGGGCTGACAACTGAACACGGCCGTCGATGTCGCGCGGGAGAGCTCTCTTCAGCGAGAGCGCCGAAGGAGCAACTCCTCCCCGGAATCTCTCAGGTGCAGGTACCGCACGACGAAGGCAACTCTGGAAAGCAGGCCCACCGGCCTCGCCCACGGTGCAAGTCGCGCGTCCGCGCGGCGAAGCTCTCAGGCTCATGACAGAGGGGGAGGCTCGCTCTAGTGGAGGAGTCTCCGATGGACCGTGTCATTCTTCTGTTGCCTCAGCCGGCCGCGTCCGGCTCTTCGGCGCACCCTGGAGGAGCGTTCTGATGTCCCGCCTCACGCCTCTGAACGCCGAGCACGAGCAGCTCGGCGCGATGTTCACCGACTTCGCGGGCTGGCGGATGCCGCTGCGCTACTCGAGCGAGCTCGCGGAGCACCACGCGGTGCGCACCACCGCGGGCCTGTTCGACCTCACGCACATGGGTGAGATCGTCCTCACCGGACCGCAGGCGGGCGAGGCCCTCGACTTCGCGCTGGTCGGCCACATCTCCGCGCTGGCCGTCGGCAAGGCGCGCTACACGATGATCACGCAGGCCGACGGCGGTGTGGTCGACGACCTGATCGTGTACCGGCTGGGCGACGAGGAGTTCATGGTCGTCGCCAACGCCTCGAACGCCGCCGTCGTCGCCGAGGCGCTGGCCGAGCGCGCCGCCGGGTTCGACACCGTCGTCGCCGACAGGTCCACCGACTACGCGCTGATCGCGATCCAGGGCCCGAAGTCCGTCGAGATCCTCTCCGGCCTGACCGGGACGGACCTCGCGACGGTCAAGTACTACGCCTCGTACCCGTCGACGGTCGCGGGCGTCGACGCGCTGCTGGCCCGCACCGGCTACACCGGCGAGGAGGGCTTCGAGCTCTTCGTCGCCCCCGCCGACGCCCCCGCGGTGTGGGCGGCGCTGCTGTCGGCCGGCGAGGCGCACGAGCTCAAGCCGTGCGGCCTCGGCTGCCGCGACACGTTGCGCCTCGAGGCCGGGATGCCGTTGTACGGCAACGAGCTGACGACGTCGCTGACGCCGTACCACGCCAACCTGGGCCGCGTGGTGAAGCTCGACAAGCCGGGCGACTTCGTGGGCCGCGAGGCGCTCGCCAAGGTCGCGGAGTCCGGTGTGGACGCGGTCCTGGTCGGGCTGAAGACGCCCGAGCGCCGTGCCCCGCGGCACGGCTACGCGGTCCTCAACGGCGACGAGGTCGTGGGCGGGGTGACGTCGGGCGCGCTGTCCCCGACCCTCGGCTACTCCGTCGCCATGGCCTACGTGTCCCGCGCGAGCTCCGAGCCGGGCACCTCACTGCTGGTCGACGTCCGCGGCAAGAAGCAGCCGGTCGAGGTCGTCGCACTTCCGTTCTACAAGCGCGCCAAGTAGGGAGATCTTCCAGATGTCCGAGCAGTTCAACGCCTCCCTCGCGGAGTACGACCCCGAGGTCGCCGAGGCCGTTGCCGCCGAGCTGGCGCGCCAGCAGGGCACCCTCGAGATGATCGCCTCGGAGAACTTCACGCCCGTCTCGGTCCTGCAGGCCCAGGGCTCGGTGCTCACCAACAAGTACGCCGAGGGCTACCCCGGCCGCCGCTACTACGGCGGCTGCGAGCACGTCGACGTCATCGAGCGCCTGGCCATCGAGCGCATCAAGGCGCTCTTCGGCGCGGGCTTCGCCAACGTCCAGCCGCACTCGGGCGCGCAGGCCAACGCCGCCGCGATGTTCGCCCTGCTCCAGCCCGGCGACACGATCCTCGGCCTGGACCTGGCGCACGGCGGCCACCTCACGCACGGCATGCGCATCAACTTCTCCGGCAAGCTCTACAACGTCGTGCCGTACCACGTGGCCGACTCCGACGGCCTGGTCGACATGGCCGAGGTCGAGCGCCTGGCCGTGGAGCACAAGCCGAAGCTGATCGTCGCCGGCTGGTCGGCCTACCCCCGCCAGCTGGACTTCGCCGAGTTCCGCCGGATCGCCGACTCGGTCGACGCGTTCCTGATGGTCGACATGGCGCACTTCGCCGGCCTCGTGGCCGCCGGGCTGCACCCGTCACCCGTGCCGCACGCGCACGTCACGACGACCACCACGCACAAGACCCTGGGTGGTCCTCGTGGCGGTGTGATCCTGTCGAACGACGCGGACATCGCCAAGAAGATCAACTCGGCGGTGTTCCCGGGACAGCAGGGCGGGCCGCTGGAGCACGTCGTGGCGGCCAAGGCCGTGGCGTTCAAGCACGCCGCCTCGCCGGAGTTCGCCGACCGGCAGCGCCGCACTCTCGAGGGCGCCCGAATCCTCGCCGACCGGTTGTCCGCCACCGACGTCGCCGCGGCCGGGGTCAAGGTGCTGACCGGGGGCACCGATGTGCACCTGGTGCTCGTCGACCTGGTCTCGTCCGAGCTGGACGGGAAGCAGGCCGAGGACGTTCTGCACCGGATCGGGATCACGGTCAACCGCAACGCCGTTCCGAACGACCCGCGTCCGCCGATGGTGACCTCGGGGCTGCGGATCGGCACGCCGGCGCTGGCCACCCGCGGGTTCGGCGAGGTGGACTTCGTCGAGGTCGCCGACGTGATCGCGGAGGCGTTGAAGCCGGGGGCCGCGGTGGAGGAGCTGCGGGCCCGGGTCGAGGTGCTGGCGGCCAAGCACCCGCTGTACC